>JBBQOJ010000081.1:0-8127 GCA_038330815.1 Chitinophagales bacterium
AATATTAGCAATTGATACGCTAATGTTAAGTTTTTCAACGGTGGGTGGTGATAATTCAAAAAGCCTAATTCGTATTGGTTTTTTTTCCGCTGCTGTCAGCTAATTGTGACCCGCTTGATTTGCCTGCGCTCACCTGTGGTAACGTTTTTCCCCGGTGATTTCGCAGGTGGTGTCGCGCTGCTTTTCGCTGATGGTATCTTCGATGGGCTGCGGTTTTATCTAGATGTTCACCCTCGGGGAATAAGTATGGTACAATCGTTGCAACAGAGTGGGTGGTGCCAGTGATTAAAGTAATAATAGTATAACGGAAAACGAGCGCCTGTTACTTGCGGGTGTACATTTTTCAGTCATTCCCTTCCCCGGCTTGCAAGTAGTTTTTACCCTGGTTGCTAACATTTTTCATTCAACAATAATAAAAAGCTCATCATGAAAGTTGTAATGATTCTCACCTCCCACAGTGAATTGGGGGATACTGGTAAGAAAACTGGTTTTTGGATTGAAGAATTTGCTGCCCCCTACTACGTTTTTCAGGAAGCAGGTGCCTCGATAACGCTGGCGTCTCCAAAAGGCGGACAACCACCCATCGATCCGGCAAGTGATACACCGGACAGCCAGACTCCTGATACAATACGATTTAAAGCGGATAAGGAGTTGCAGCAACTGCTTGCCCATACCATTCAATTATCGGAAATTAACGCGGATGATTTTGATGGGGTATTTTATCCCGGTGGCCATGGGCCATTATGGGACCTTACCTCCGACAAGGATTCCATCAGGCTGATCGAAACATTTTGGAGCACTCATAAACCAGTGGCTGCTGTTTGTCATGCACCCGCGGCATTACTCAACGCCCGGGCAGACAACGGGGAAGCCCTGGTGAAAGGTAAAAGGGTAACAGGCTTTACCAATAACGAGGAAAAGGCGGTGCAGCTCACCGAAGTGGTTCCATTTCTATTGGAGGATGAATTGAAAAACAATGGTGGCCTTTATTCAAAAGGGGAGGATTGGTCGGTGCATACAGAAGTTGATGGCTTACTTATCACCGGACAAAATCCAGCTTCCTCTGCCGCAGCGGCAAAAGAGTTGGTCAGGTTGTTGCAAAATGCACCGGTAGCTTAATCTTTGATACCCGGCCTAAGCATACGGAATTTTAAATACCACTGATTAAAAGCTATCGAATGGGCTGGACCCTATCTAATTTTATTCTTAATGAGAAGAAAAAGTAGGTGTTGATACCGTATGTTAGTTTAGCGTCTTTTCAAAAGCATTCTCCCTTCTAAATCAAAATAACAAGGATGATACGATAACTTAGGATGTAATAATTTTAGAGGGGCAGTAAAGAAGAGACTTCCATGCATTTCTTAACAATCGGCCGATGAAAAGCTTTTGAATCGGTATAACGCCAAGTGTATGATACACGCATCAATGGCTTTCCTTCAATTCAAGTTGTGCCTTATAACGGGCAATGGTATTTTGGGCCTCAATCAATTTTAATTTAAGGTCATGCAGTGCAGGCTGCCCTTCTTTTAATAAAGCCTCCGTTTCTTCATTGCTTTTTTGCAACAGTAAAATATCCTGGTCTAGCAAACGGTTGAGTGCCTGGGCATCTTTTAGTTTTTTAGCACATTCCAGTTCCACCACCTGCTTCATCTGGTGTACCAGGGCATTTTCTTTCTGCAGCGTTTCCTTCATTAATTTTTCGCTTTCCAGGTATCCCTCCGTACTTTTTTGTTGTTTGCTCATTTTTGCCAGGCTTATCGTGCGAATAAGCCAGGCGATTCCAAATCCGATGATAAAGGCAAGCGTAATGTATATATAAGTTAGTGTCAATGGTGAGATTTTAAAAACGGCAAAATATTTATTTTAAATGATAATAAATACTAATTTATCACAAAAAATCGCTACTATCGCAAAGTAACTACGCAAAAATACGGTAAGATGGTAAGATTATCACTAAGATGAATTTACATAAATATCACTTCCCACACTCTGCCTCATCACAATATAGCAATTACCGGGCGATGGCGCTACCCCCTTTACTACCATTTTAGTGATTCTGTTTTGGGCTATGCTGATTCGTAGGAAAAAACGCTGGCGGGAGTAAGGGGGCGTGTCTGCCAGCAGCAACTGTAGTGATGTGTATTTCCTTTTACCTTCCAATAATTCCAACTACCACCATTGATTTATTCTGTATATTTCATTTTTAATTTTAAATAATACACATGAAAAAACTGCTACTCTTATTTTCCCTGTTTGCTCTTTACTTCACCGCTTTCAGCCAGTTTAGTTATACTGCCGCCAATGCGGTAAATGTAGCCGGCACCTACACCGACCTCGGTACCTCTGGCACTGTGATAACAACTGCGGGTTTTGACGATAACAACTCCACAGCGCAGAATATTGGCTTTACGTTTTTCTTTAATGGCGCCAATTTTACCCAGTTTATCCTCAATACCAACGGGTTCATTAAACTGGGTAGTGCAGCACCAACCGGCGCGGCAATTTATAGTGCGCTTAGTTCTACGGAAACCAACCTTATTTACCCCCTTAACCTCGACCTGATTGGGGGTACCAATCCTGAGTACCGCGTTTTTACCAGCGGCTCAGCACCCACCCGTATTTGTACGATACAGTTTAAAAACGTGGCAGATTATTTTCCTCCTGCATCCACTGCATCCCAGTTCCAGGAAATGAATTTCCAGGTAAAGCTGTATGAAACATCTAATAATATTGAGTTTGTTTACGGCAGTTTTGTAGCCGGTGCAACACCAGCTGCGGCTTATCTTACGGAGGCGGGTATCAAAGGGAGTACTGCAGCCAACTCCGTAAATGTTACCAAGGGATCTAATACTGCCTGGGCATCTGCCAGCTTTGTAAACAATAGTTATGATGCCAACGCAGTGAATGCGCACAATATCCGCAATAATGTATTGCCTGTGCCTGGGCGTACGTATCGGTTCGCAGCGGTGGCCCTTCCGGCAAATGACGCACAGGTAAGCAATATTTATTCGCTGGGAAAAATTCCGGTGGGGTATGGTTCACCACACGTGGTAAGTGCAGTGGTTACGAATAGTGGTGCAGGGGCGCTCGCCAATGTTGGTGTTACCCTTTCTGTTACCGGCGCCAACATTTTTAGCGATGCCAAAACAATCGCCAACCTGGCTGCCGGTGCTTCTGCCACTGTGAGTTTTGCGGCGTATAGTCCTGCCAACCTGGGTACCAATACCCTGAACGTAAGTGTTGCTGCAGATGATAACAATAGCAATAATACCCTTACCACTACACAACTGGTAAACAGCGGCACATTTAGTTATGCCGATAATGCAGGCAATAATTCTTCTGTGGGCTATGGTACCGGTGCTGGTTTAATCTTAACCCGGTATACGCTCTCAGGCAGTGGGTACATTACCAATGTGAATGTATTTATACCCAATGTAACTGCCATCACCGGCAACAGCGTTTATGCGGTTGTGTTAGATAATGCGGGAACAATCATCGGCCAGTCTGCCAATGCCGTGATTGCTGCTGCGGACCTCGGCACTTATAAAAATTTCCTAATTACCACATCGCCCCTTATAAATTCTGCCGGCTTTTTTGTGGGGCTTGCACAAACGGCTAATGCAACAGCCTATTTTCCTGTTGGTACTCAAACAGAAGCACCCGCCCGTGCTGGCGCCTTTTATACCGCACCACTTACAGCTGGCGTTGCGCCGGCACAAAATACTACCCTGGGCAAGTTTATGATAGAGGCCGTGGTAGCTGCTTTCCCCTTGCCGGTTAAGTTGACCGATTTTAGTGGCAGGATAGCGGAGGATATATCCTATCTCACCTGGAGTACTGCTTCAGAACTCAATAGTGATCATTTTGAAGTAGAGAAAACCCCCGTTGGTACCGCTAACTGGAGCGTGATTGGCAAGACGGCCGCAGCAGGTTATTCAAATACCCCGCGTAAGTACGACTTTACAGATGCGGGCATTACGGCAGGTAAATGGCTTTACCGTTTAAAAGTGGTAGACAAGGATGCTTCCTTTGCTTACAGCCCGGTGGTGATGCTCGAATTGACCGGTAATAAAAACTTTACATTACGGCAAAACTACCCTAACCCGGTAAAAGACATCACCCTCTTCCGTTATGAATTGGGCAGGGATGCTACTGTTGTGTTTGAGTTATTTGGAATGGATGGAAGAAAAATAATGAACCAGCAACAGGGAAGTTTAAAGAAGGGCGTTTATACCACACCGGTAGACGTTAAGTTGCTGGCGCTGCCCTCCGGGAAATATATTTATCGGATGCTGATAAAGGATAAGGTTACCGGGCAATTGTCTTCCCTTACCAGGGAAATGAACGTAATAAAATAGATAATTATAACATCATCAAATAAACACCTTTTTCCATTCGGGAAAAGGTGTTTGTGGTTTTAAGGGATAGCGCTTCGTAAATGAAAAAATGCTGTGTCCTTTTATAGGTGAGTAGGCCGGGTTGGTTATTTTTCACCCTCTTGCCATTCACCTTCTTTTGTTACAATTGATAACAAGAATCGCAAGTATGCCAACCGGGTTTTGGCACATAGGAAGCCAGCCGGGTAACTATTGGTTTATCGGTAGGGGAAGGGTTTGATTTTATGTATGGTAAAACTTAGCCTGCAGTACGCATTCAACCATTCATGTTTTATTAAATGACAATAATAGGTGGCTTCCCTTTTACCACGGATTCTTTCCCGCAACAGATATTGTCAAAAAGGGCGTAAAATGTTAAATTTTTGCTTCCCTTAAACTCAAGCAGGTTTTTTGCGTAGATAACGCATCTCCCATCCGAAATTATTTCAAATGCAGAAAACAACTTTTGTAGTATTGCTAGCGCTGTCTTCCTTATTTTTTTCCTGCCAAAAGGAAACAGTACAACCGATTCCCTTATCGCCCGGGCCCACGCCAGTTGTAAATGGTCCCACCCCGGATGAACTGTTAAAGGATTCTATCCAGCTGATTACGAAAGATATTTATTTGTGGAACACTCAATTGCCGGCGTCTTTTGATGCCCGTGGATACGCCGATCCGGAAAAAGTAATGGAATCCATCCGGCCATTTAGCTTGGAGCCAGGATTTGCACAACCTGTTGACCGCTTCAGCTTTGCCGTGAAGAAGACAGAATGGGATAATATGAGTGCCGGTTTCAGTAACCTGCATACTGCTTTTGCCGGCACCGGTGATATTGGTATTACCGTTTTCTTTCGTGCTGCTGGCGATTTAAGGGTGCGCCTGGTAGAACCAGCCTCACCTGCCGGCATGGCTGGTATACAACGTGGCTGGCGTATCCTTTCCATTAATGGCAACAACAATATCACTACCAGTAATGCAGATTTTATCGTCGAGAAAATATATAATTCCAGCACTGTTACCATTTCTTTTCAAAAACCGGATGGAAGTTCGGTTAGTGTTGATTTGGCACAGGCGGTTTATGCTACGCGGCCGGTTTACCTTGATACTATTTACCAGGTTAACAATAAAAAGATTGGCTACCTGGTATTTAATTCTTTTTTAGGTAATACCACGCAATTAAATAATGAATTACAACGGGTGTTTGGCCGGTTCGGCAGTCAACAGGTAGATGATGTGATCATTGACCTGCGGTACAACGGCGGGGGATTTGTATCCGTACAGGAACGCATGGCTAATTACCTGGTGAACAGTTCGGCTAATGGCAGTATTATGATGAAACAGGAATATAATGCCGCCAATGCCTCGAGCAATGTAACCACCCGGTTTAACAA
This sequence comes from Chitinophagales bacterium, assembly GCA_038330815.1. GTDB lineage: Bacteria > Bacteroidota > Bacteroidia > Chitinophagales > Chitinophagaceae > Ferruginibacter. The sequence goes on from JBBQOJ010000081.1 coordinate 5,768, forward strand.
AATGGGATCACTCAATTTGAACAGGGTGTATTTTATTGTGGGACGTGCCACGGCATCGGCGAGCGAACTGCTGATTAATAATTTAAAACCCTATATGGAGGTGAACCTGGTTGGCGGTACCACCAACGGAAAACCCGTTGGCTTCTTCCCCATCCCGGTGGGCGAATGGTACATCCTGCCTGTGTCTTTCAGAACAACCAACCGGCATGGCGCAGGTAATTATTTTAATGGCCTGCAGGTAAACAATGTGGTGGCAGACGGGCTCGATAAAGACTGGGGTGATTTGCAGGAAAGCAGCCTCGCCAGCGCCATTCGCAATATCACTACCGGGCTGTATCGATCTCAATCACAGCCAACTTATGTGGAGCCTACCGCTGTGGCAACAGGTAACCAGGTGTTGGAAGCGCCGATGCTTAAGTTAACCGTTGCGGAAAAATAGGATGTTGTTAACTGGACGGCTGTTGAGGTACTTCGGGTATGGTAAACCTGTAGGCTATCCCTGGTAGCCATACTATTCCTCTTTTGATAAACTTCCCTTGTCGTCAGGCATTTTTATACACTTTTATCACCGGCTCCCGTAAACAGTCGGCTGCATCACTGCAATAAAATGCAATGACTGCGGCTATTTCGGCAGGACTTACCCAGTTGTTAAAAGCTGCGCCGGCCATCGATTCGCGGTTGGAGGGAGTGTCGATGGTACTGGGCACGAGTACACTGGTTACCACATTTTTTTTATGGGCAGCTGCCTCTCCGTTCATTAACGCTGCAAGGTGGAATAACTGCGATTTGGCCAGGCCGTAAGCAACCATTCCTTTACTAAATGATGCGTTGAGCCCGGGCCTGGAACCAACCAGGAAAATCCTTCCCTTTTCTTGTTGCATCATTTGACCAAATACGGGACGGGCAATGTTCCAGGCGGTCATAAAATTGAGCTGGTATTGTTGTAGCAGGTCATTGGAAGATGTGCTGCTGATATCTCCCATGGCGAATCCACCGGCCGTTAAGATGGCAGCATCGATAACCGGATATTTTTTCACAATCGAAAGTATTACTTCATTGGTGGCTTTTTCATCCCCCAGGTCCATTTCGATTTCTTCAGAAGCACTGTCTTCCCGGGCTTCTTGAGTTGTCGTGCCTGGTTCAACTATGCCTATCACCTGGTATCCTTCCTCCAGCATTTTGTGTACAACTGCCTTTCCGAGGTTGCCGGTTGCCCCCGTAACAATAATTGTTTTCATTGATGTACCATTTTATCGGTAAGATAAATTATTATAATCATGGCAGGGTATACTCGGCCAAAAAATAGTTTGAAAATGGTAGTAGTACTTTACAGGAGGGCGGTAAAAAGACTCCCGGCAATAACTGAGAATAATCAAGGTGGGAAATGATTCCTGTCATGCATTAACCGGAGCCGTGCTGCTACATTTAGGATATAATGCGGTGCGGAGGTAATTTACGTCAGCGCAGATCTTCGGTATTAAATCTGCGTTTATCTGCGGAAAGTGCGTTTGATTCCCCGCTGATTTCGACTGGTGAATTCTGCTGATTCATCGGCGGGAGAACATAGAAAACTATACAAAAGCATTATCCGTAAACGTAAGCGTAGCAACGGGTCACTTAACTATCAAACCATTGTTATTATGATTGAAATATTGAGCGGGGAAGAAATTGAGTTGGTGCTGCAGTCCAATCACCTGGGGCGCATTGGCTGTAATGACGGGAACCGCACCTACATAGTACCAATTAATTATGTGTACGATGGCAAATGCATTGTTGCGCATGCGATAGAAGGCAGGAAAATATCGATGATGCGCAGTAATCCTGAAGTGTGTTTTGAGGTGGATGAAGTAAAATCATTTAGCCACTGGAAAAGTGTAGTGCTCTGGGGCAATTTCCAGGAATTAGTGGGAGAGCGGGACAGGTACTATGCAATGAAACTTTTAACGGCCCACCTGATGCATATCAAATTCAGTCATCCTGCAGAAACGCCCCCTGTCCGGAAGGACAATCGTTACCCGGTGGGCACGCCAGCGGCCGCCAGGCCAGTAATTTACCGTATTCATATCATTGAAAAAACCGGCCGCTACGAAGTCGCCTAACTTTCAATTGGTTACCCGACCCTGTTACCCCCGTTGGTAACATTTCCTGTTTATCAATCAACAATAAAAAAGGGGCCAGGATAAAAATCCACCCCTTTTTATTTTTCAATATTCCTCTTAATTAACTGGTATAAAAGTATCGGAACAACCTGCTACAATCACTAACCCTCGTCAGTAGCAGGTATGATGTTAAACAGGCCGTTGCTGCAAGTCAGTTACAGCCAGTAAAGGGAAAAGCAGGTAGGGGCTACACCCGCACGA
>JBBQOJ010000082.1:0-8089 GCA_038330815.1 Chitinophagales bacterium
TGGTTTCATACCATTCCAGCAACAGGTAATCGATCTTCCGGTTATGCCGTGCAAAAAAATTGATATTCCCTATTTTTTCTTTTATTAACATAATGCTCCCCGGAATTTTTTTTAATGATAAAGTCAGCACCCGAAAAACCAATAACCCTTTAAAACAGGTTATTTTATTGCCACCTGGTACCCCAATCAAAAGCCGTTAAAATAAAAAGTAGCGTTGTGCCAGCGGCAATTCGGCCATGGGTTCACAGGTGATGTGCACCCCATCAACTTTCACTTCGTAGTTTTCAGGGTTCACTTCAATCAGTGGTGTTTGGTCGTTATGTATCATGTCCTTTTTACCAATGGTACGGCAATTGATTACTGGCAACAGCATTTTTTTTAATCCATACTGCTGTACGATATCCAGGTCGATTGAAGCTTTAGATACGAAAGTGGCGCAGGTATTGTATAAAGCGCTCCCGTACGCACCAAACATATGACGGTAGATGACTGGTTGCGGAGTGGGTATGGAGGCATTGGGATCACCCATCCTGCTGGCAATAATCATACCTCCTTTAATGATCATTTCGGGTTTGGCACCAAACAAGGCCGGTTTCCACAATACAATATCTGCCATTTTACCTTTCTCCAGCGAACCGATATAAGCCGCTACGCCATGGGTAATAGCAGGATTAATGGTGTATTTGGCGATATATCTTTTTACCCTGAAATTATCGTTGCCCTTACCTGCATCTTCGGGCAGAGGTCCCCGCTGCACCTTCATTTTATGAGCTGTTTGCCAGGTGCGGGTAATCACTTCTGCCACCCGGCCCATGGCCTGCGAATCGCTGCTCATCATACTGAATACACCCATGTCATGAAGGATGTCTTCTGCTGCAATCGTTTCGGGTCGTATGCGGCTATCTGCAAAAGCCACGTCTTCCGGTACTGATTTATCGAGGTGATGACAAACCATCAGCATATCAAGGTGCTCGTCGATGGTATTTACAGTATATGGCCTGGTAGGGTTGGTAGAGGAAGGTAAAATGTTGGGAAACATGGCCGCCCTGATAATATCCGGCGCATGCCCGCCACCGGCACCTTCTGTATGAAAAGTATGGATCACCCTGCCATCAATAGCAGCGATGGTATCTTCCAGGAATCCACCCTCGTTTAATGTATCCGTATGAATGGCTACCTGTACATCATATTTATCCGCTACCGTTAAAGACGCATTTATAACAGCCGGGGTAGATCCCCAGTCTTCGTGAATTTTTAATCCGGCCGCACCAGCCAGTACCTGTTCTTCAATTGGCCCGGTGGTGGCGCAATTACCCTTGCCAAAAAAACCAAGGTTCATCGGAAACGCATCCGCTGCTTCCAGCATCTTACGAATGTTCCAGGCGCCCGGCGTTACGGTAGTGGCATTGGTGCCATCTGCCGGGCCGGTGCCTCCCCCCATCATTGTGGTGATGCCACTGAATAGCGCGTGGTCTATTTGTTGCGGACAAATAAAATGGATATGTGAATCAAATCCCCCTGCGGTAGCAATCAAGCCTGCCCCACCATGCACTTCAGTTGCAGCACCAATGACCATGCCCGCTGTAATGCCTTCCATCGTATCAGGATTACCTGCCTTACCGATCCCAACAATTTCACCATCCCGGATGCCAATATCTGCTTTTACAATTCCCCAATGATCAATGATCATTACACTGGTGATTACAAAATCGAGAACGCCCTCGTTTCGGGTAGCGGTACCCGATTGTGCCATCCCATCCCGGATGGTTTTTCCACCGCCAAATTTAGCCTCATCGCCATAAACGGTATAGTCATGTTCAATTGCTATTATTAGTTCGGTGTCTCCCAGCCGTACCTTATCGCCCGTGGTGGGACCGTACATGTTGGCATATTTGAGCCTGTTTATCTTTAATGACATATCAATTGTTTTATCGGAACGCGCTGCCGGCGAAAGCTTTTTTATTTTACACCTGGCGAACCTAATTTGATTGGGTAGCAGCCCAGGTGTAATCAACCGGGGGTATTTTTAAATTGTAACTGCAAGGCACGTTGTAATGCCGTAGCCTGTTGTTCTTCCAGCGGCCCATCCACCAGGTTACTAAAACCCACTATTATTTTGTTGCCGCCGAAAGTCACCAATTGTACCTCCTTTTCCTCGCCAGGTTCAAACCTAACTGCCGTGCCTGCGGCTATGTTTAACCGCATACCATAGGCTTTTTGCCGGTTCATTGCCAATTGCTTGTTGGCCTCAAAAAAATGAAAATGCGAACCTACCTGCACAGGCCGGTCACCGGTATTTACTACGGTGAGGTTTACCGTGGGCCTTCCGCTATTGCATTCAATATCGCCTGCTGCCAAAAAATATTCTCCGGGTATCATATGCCAGTAATTAATGTTTAAAAATATTTGTAAAATGAGTTGGCACCAGGGTTGCGCAAACGCGTTGGTAATGCAGGGTGAACGCGGCAGTTAATGCTGTGTTCATTTATCACTGCGGCTACCCTACCGGATTGGATCGTGAACGGTTACCAGTTTTGTGCCGTCGGGGAAAGTTGCTTCAATTTGAATTTCATAAATCATTTCCGGTATCCCCTCCATTACGTCCTGCCTGCCTAAGATGGTAGCACCATATTGCATTAGTTCGGCCACCGATCTGCCATCTCTTGCTGCTTCCTGCAAATGACTGCTAATAAGCGCAATGGCTTCCGGGTAATTCAATTTTAAACCTCTTGCCTTTCTCTTTTCCGCCAATTCTCCTGCTACAAATAGCAATAGCTTTTCGGTTTCTCTTGGAGATAAATGCATTTGAAAAAATGTTTTTAGTTTATCATTAAGGCAGGCAACCGCTATATTTCGCAGACACTATGTTAAGGTAGCGAAAAACAAGATACGATTAATGTCAATTAAAATTATTGTGCTTACAATAAAGCGCCGCTTTTGGCGATTTATATAAGAAACCAGCGATCACCGGATTGCTTACCAGAAAAACCACCAAGAATGTTGAAAATGATTGCTTACCCGGCGGTAATGCTAATGGTATTACTGCTAATGGGCCATACAAATCCTGCCCCTGCTGCTAAAATGCTAACCATTGGGCCGTTACCTTTAAAATCGTACACCTATTCTTTACATGCAGTATCCGCACCTGCTAGCAGCAAGGCCGCCCGTTTTTATGCGCAATGGCAATTGGGGAATGCCGGCCTGTCTGCAACCGCCTTTGAGCTGGCAATGAGGGGGTTCGACCACCTCATCCAAACCAGGCAGGTTACCAACCCAAAGATTTTATCAGTAATTGATTTCAGTCAGCCATCCACCCGGCAGCGGTTGTATATAATTGATATGGAAAATGGCAAAATATTATTTAATACCTGGGTAGCACACGGCAGCAATTCGGGCGCATTGTACGCGGAAAAATTTAGCAACCTGCCGGAATCGCATCAAAGCAGCCTTGGATTTTTCACTACGGCCAATACCTATTTCGGTAACCACGGTTATTCCCTTCGCTTAAAAGGTTGTGAAGCGGGCATCAATGATAAGGCTTTTGAAAGGGCGATTGTTATTCACGGTGCAGATTATGTAAGCAGCAGGTGTATAAAAAATATGGGTTTTCTTGGAAGAAGCTTTGGATGTCCCGCAGTTCCAAACCAGTTGAGCAAATCAATTATTGATATCATTAAAAATGGTAGTTGTCTTTTCATCTACCACCCCACCCCGGAATATTACAACGAGTCAAAAATAATCAATAGCCAGGTGTAGTGTTAGCCAGGTACGTAAATCAATAAGTTAGGCACAATGGCAACCATGGCCCCGGTATTGGACGGGGCCTTTTGCTGCCCGTAAGTTTTAATGGTAGTAACCCAGTCAGACTAAAGCATATGTGGTAACAGGCCAGGCAGGAAGATAAAGTACTGAAGGTGTTTCGGCTATACGTAAGCGTTATCAGTGTATTGACAGGCACCCGGAGACATTAATTGGCGGCATGGTTACAGGTTAATGGCCGCTCCAACAAACTGGCAAATAAGGCCTACCAGCAGTCCTGCATAAATTTCTTTGGGCCGATGGTCACTCACGATCATACGGGAGGTGCAAACAATACCTGATAATAAAATCGCCAGCGACAAAGGCCAGGTCATGAGCATCGTATTTTGGTACATAATTACCAGCATTAGGCCGGAAAGTCCACCCATACCTATGGCATGCATGCTGATTTTATAATAAATATTGGCGATGAGGGCGGCGGAAGAGGAAATAAACACACCAAACATAAAGGCCACCAGTATGCGGGGTACGTAGTGCTGTTCACGCAATACATACTGCGTCCAGAAAAAGAAGGTCATGGAGGCAATGTAGGGAATGATGCGGTCTTTCTGCGTTTTCAAAAAGATAGAGTCAATAAAGCCCAGCCCCTTTAACAGTAATACGGTAATAGCAGGGAAGCCCACCGCGTTAATGGCCACCAGCAAGAGCAATTTTTCCTTTGCCTGCACACTAAATCCTGAAAAGTAACTGGGATGTATAAACGCCAGGAAACAGGTAACGTAAAGGGGAATAAAAAGGGGATGAAAAATATAGGAAAACAACTGGCCAAAAACCACGCTTACTCCTGAACCCGGGTAGCGGGGATTTTGCGGTACAGTTACTGTTGCAATCGGTTTGTCAATATTCATCATGGCATTTCCTTGTTGCGCTGTTGCCAGGCGGGTATTGGTAAAAGGGGTAAGCATTAAAGTTCCTTTCTTAGCCGGGCTACCGGCACATTTAACTGTTCACGGTATTTGGCAACAGTTCTCCTGGCAATATTATAGCCTTTCTCCTGTAGTAGTTCGGTTAGCCGTTCATCACTGAGCGGATGTTTCTTGCTCTCTGCTTCAATGAGGTCACTTAATATCTTTTTAACTTCGCGGGTACTTACTTCTTCACCACTGTCTGTTTGCAAACTTTCACTAAAGAAAAACTTAAGGCGATAGGTACCAAATTCTGTTTGAACAAATTTGCTGTTGGCAACTCGGCTTACGGTACTAATATCGAGGTTTGTTTTTTCTGCGATGTCCTTCAAAATCATCGGCCGCATTTCGGTTTCATCGCCGGTAATAAAAAAATCGTATTGATAATTCATAATCGCCTCCATGGTGCTTAGCAGGGTATGCTGCCGCTGCTTGATAGCATCAATGAACCATTTGGCAGAATCAATCTTTTGCTTGATAAAAAGCACCGCTTCTTTTTGACGCTTGTCTTTTTTTGTGCCGCGGTCGTAGTCTTTCAACATATCGCGGTAACCTTCGCTGATGCGCAAATCCGGGGCATTGCGGCTATTCAGGGTCAATTCAAGTTTACCGTTGTTGTTAATAATAAAAAAGTCGGGAATAACATAACCTTCACCTTTACTGCTTTCGCCGATATTGCCGCCTGGTTTAGGATTTAGTTTGATAATCTGGTTAATGATATCCCTTAACTGGTCGTCGGTAATATTTAGCCCCCGCTGAATTTTTTCATAGTGCTTCTTGGTAAACTCATCAAAATACTTCTCTAATACCTTAATGGCCATTTCCACAGAACTGCCTTCGGTTACCCGTCGTTCCAATTGAATCAGCAGGCATTCCTGCAGGTTACGGGCGCAAACCCCGGGCGGATCAAACTGCTGTATCTGCAATATCAGTTCGGCGATTTCTTCTTCCGTGGTATGAATGTTTTGCCTGAAGGCAAGGTCATCTACGATGGCACTGATATCCCTTCGCAGGTAACCATCATCATCCAGGTTGCCAATAATTTGTTCTGCTACCTGTTGCTTGTGCTCATCCAGGTTTAACTGGCCTACCTGCTCCAGCATAATTTCATTAAAGCCGGTTTCCACCTTATGGGGTATTACCTTATTGTCATCCTGTTCGGGATAATTTTCGTCCCGCATTTTATAGTCCGCGATATCATCATCCCCATCCTGCACATAATCACTAATGTCAATATTCTCATATTCGTCTTTACTGCCATCGAGGTCAAATTCATCCTCCTTGGTTTCAAACTCTTCCGTTGTGTCATTTTCAAATTCTTCTGCCTCTTCTTCCTCGCCGGTTTCAAGTGCCGGGTTTTCCTCCAGTTCTTCCTTAATGCGTTCTTCCAGCAAAGCAGTGGGTACCTGCAACAGTTTCATCAACTGAATTTGCTGGGGTGATAATTTCTGTAATTGTCGTTGATATAGTCCCTGACTTAAAGCCATATATTTATGAGCAACATCTCCTCCGGGAGATCGTGATTTGGTGAATAAGAAATTAGTAATTTAGTACAATTTTTTTCTCTTTATTATTGAAGCTGTTGCCGGCAGACCTGGTAAATAAATGGAAAGCATTGGTTATTTTTATTTTGTTAAAGTTTAGTTTACCAGGGTTAACAAGTACATTTGAGCTATCCAGTCAGCTCATAAAAACGTAAATTTACACACATTCAACTATGTAAAGTGTATAGAAAGCCCAAAATTATATTTTTTTGCATGATTTTTGTAGCCGGCCAATCATTTTCTCAAAAACCGTTGCCTGATACACTTCGCTGGAGCATCTTCACTTCCAATAAAAAAGCCCCTGCAACTGACTTTTTCCCCACTTCTAAAAAGCAACAGCATACGCTTTTACCAGCCATTGGCACATCTTTGTATATGCCACCCACTGCCTTCTTCTGTCGGCAGGAATTAAAGCTGGAAAAAGCCACCCGGGTAGCCTTTCGCTTTAGATTGGGCAGTACAGAAGCCTGCGACCAGTTGGAGGGGAAATTCCAACGAAAATAAATTTTCCGAACCTATCCTTTTACAAATGCAGTTATTCCAGCTACCAAGGTATCCAACTGTTTGGTGGTGGTTTACACAATGGGTGTAATTCTTACACCTTTAATATTTTCCCAAACAATACCTACCGTGTGAATTTTATATTTCGCAAAAAGAAAGGCGTCCAGTTCGGCGGGCAATTTTCCCTTTACCGCAATGTTGCCAATAGCACAACCCAAGGCCGGATGGGAGGAGGTATTGCGCACTACGCCTGGTAAATACTACACTTTTCCCATCCAGTAGTTTTTTAAATAATGTAGCCGTTGGTGCTTTCTTTCGATGCCAATCATTTCATGAAACTCGATGGCCTTACCAATGGCCTGTTCAATAAAAAAGGGACGGGTGCCCAGGTGTTCAAATTTGCGGATATCGTCTTTAAGCGGATATTCATTGGTAGCAAACAGGGGATACAGCCCCTTTATCTTATTTATTTTAACAGAGCGCATACCGGTTCCAATTGGAGCATACAACCACTTGTGTAAACTGGTGGCAAAGTAATCGGCTCCCAGGTCAGGTACTTTAAAATCAAGCTGGGCAAAAGATGGAGCGCCATCTACTACCACTTCAATGCCACGAAGGTGTGCCTTTTCTGCAATTTTTTCACCGGCAAAATTTGCCCGTTCCAGTTGATAATAGGTGTTACGTGCGCCACCCTGGTGTTGTATGTCACCCTATTGAAACATTCCGTACATATTCAAACATCCATGACTTTGCCGAGACGACCCCACACTATTTTTAGCACATTGCAAGGCACACAAAACCCCGACACAAAACCAACCTTGCAAAGAGTTAAAAATGCCAACGCACAGCCCACCCACCCCGGCTGACAAATATCTATCATCATTTGTTCGACACTTCAGCAATATACCTTTACTAAACACCTAAGCCCACCCACCACCCAACAATTACACTAGTAGCATTTTAGAGGAATCCTTTAGTAATATGACAAACAGTATATTTACTGTTGACTATATTTTCATCAATGACCAATACAGCATCAATTTTCATTTTTACAAAAGACAGACCTGCAACATTAAATAAAACGCTTGCTTCAATTCAAACCATTTCTTATTGAAATACGTAATTGATGACTCGGTTAGTTCCGATAATCAGGAAGGTGTTTCTAAACTTTGTAAACAGTATTCCAACTGTAATTACTTAGGCAAAGAACAATTCAAAAAATTTGTTTCCGAAAACAAAATTGAATCCTCAAAATTCAATTTCCTTCTAAGAGAATTAGGCAGCACAGAATGGAACTTAGGTTAAGCAAGAAACTTTGCA
>JBBQOJ010000083.1:0-8036 GCA_038330815.1 Chitinophagales bacterium
AGAAGTAATACCGCCAATACCTGACAAGGCCAATAACAACAGGCACCTGGTAAGTATTTTAATTTGTTTCATTACGATCAATATTTTTAAAAACATATTTCTTTTGCATCGGGTAATTGTACCCTATTGCCACTGTAATAGAGGTGACCAGTTTTGCAATGATATAATGCACCCCTCCTAACCTGATCAATAAATAAACACCCAACGCATTTAATACCAAATTCCCTGTCCAGGTAAAAAGATACTTTTTTCCCTGGTGTATAAAAGAGGTATTTGATGAACGGAAAACCCACAGCCTTCCAATAAAAAAATTAATGATGCCTCCCACCACTGTTCCCAGGATACTTGCCGCTACCGCATCAATTTTAAAAAATTGTTTCAACAGTATGGTGACCAGATAATCACAAAAGCTTGCGGTGAGGGAAGCGATGTTTGCTTTAACAAATGTTTTCATTATCAGCCGAATTTATGCGCGACCATCAATAACCCGTGTACTAACACTAATGCATATACGCCCGCAAGTACATCATCCGCCATTACGCCCCAGCCACGGGGTAATGATTCTGCTTTCCTGATTCCCATCGGCTTAAGAATATCAAAACACCTGAAGGCTACCAGGCTTAACAGTAACCAGCCCGGCTGCTGCGGTACATACCACAACGCAATGGCCATACCCGCTACTTCATCCATTACCACTTTACTGCTGTCTTTACCCCAAATATGGTCTACGACATTGGCACTCCAGGTACCCAGGAAAATAAGCAGTAAGGTGATTGCCACCTGCCAGTAACCGTTGTGGTAACCGGCAGGCAACAAATACCAAATAATACAATACACAATAGCTGCCAGTGTTCCGCCCCCCTTACCTACGTATCCAATTCCTCCAACGGATGACACCAGTATATGAAATTTCATCATAGTGTGTCAACAAACTCCTGGTAATAATCGAGCCCCAGGTGGGTGATCAGATCTTCGCCCATAATATGCCGCAGCGTATTTTGCATTTTCATCAGTTGTTTAAAGATGTCGTGCTCAGGACTCAATTCAGGCAGGGTTTGGGGTGATTTAAAATAAAACGACAACCATTCCTGGATACCACTCATCTCAGAACGTTTGGCAAGGTCGAGTAGCAAGGCAAGGTCAAGCACAATCGGCGCTGCAAGGATAGAATCCCGGCAAAGAAAATTGATCTTGATTTGCATGGGATATCCCAGCCATCCAAAAATGTCGATATTGTCCCAGCTCTCTTTGTTATCACCACGGGGTGGGTAATAGTTGATACGCACTTTATGGTACATGTCGCCATATAAATCGGGGTTGAGTTCGGGCCTGAATATTTCATCCAGCACACTCAGTTTCGATACTTCCTTTGTTTTAAAATTATCCGGGTGATCCAGCACATAGCCGTCCCTGTTACCAAGGATGTTGGTAGAAAACCAGCCACTTACCCCCAGGGCCCTTGCATGTAAACCAGGCGCTAAAATTGTTTTCATCAGCGTTTGGCCGGTTTTAAAATCCTTACCGCCGATAGGGGTTTGGGTTTCTTTCGCAAGTTCGGTCAACGCAGGAATATCGCAGGTTAAATTGGGAGCACCGTTTGCGAATGGAACACCGGTTTTAATGGCCGCATAAGCATAAATCATACTTGGCGCAATGAGTGTTTCATTGTTCTTAAGTGCTGCTTCAAATTTTTCAATGCTGCTATGGATATCGGTAGCTTCAATGTATTTTTCTGTACTGCCGCACCATACCATCACTACGCGGTTGCAGTTATTGGTGAGCTTGAATTGTTCGATGTCCTCTATCACCTGCATGGCCAGGTCGTATTTGGTGGCACCTGTTTTAACATTTTTACCATCCAGGTTGGTAACATACGAACGATCAAATACTGCCTTCATTGGCTTAATCGCTTCCAGTTCGGTTTTAATAGGTTGCAACAACGACAGGTCAAGCACTTTGGCGTTCAAAGCAGCTTCATATACATTGTCTTCATAGATATCCCAGCCGCCAAAGGCAATGTCTTCCAACCTGGCCAGCGGCACAAATTCATTGATCCGCGGAAAACGGTTTTCTGTTCTTTTTCCCAGGCGGATATTACCCATTTGTGTAAGCGAACCGATCGGTTTGGCTAAACCTTTTTTCACCGCTTCCACACCAGCGATAAAGGTAGTAGCCACTGCGCCCAAACCTGGGATCAGGATACCTAACCTGCCTTCGGCCGGGGTTATTTGTTGTTTCATACGTTATAGTTTAAAAATGAATGTTTACCATGTTGATATTAAAGCCATTTGTTTTTTGTATACCATTCCAATGCGTTTTCAAGCCCACGCTGCAGGTCGAATGCCGGTGCGTAGTGTAGTTCTTGTTTCGCTTTGCTGATATCACAATGCCAGTTGATGGCGGCGAGTTCAAAAAGTTTTTCCCGGTTAATAACGGCGGGTTTTTTTAACCAGCCATTGGTGGTTTCAAGGAAATAGGCGAGTGATTTCACCAACGGCATTGGGAGGTGAAACCGGAAAGCCTTCTTCTTTAAAACCTGTTTGGTGATATCCGCCAACTGGTACCTGTCGTAAGTATTGCCATCCGTGATATTGAAAATACCCAGAGCGTGTGGCAAAAATAGCGCCTGCACGGCAACGTCTGCTACATCCCTGGCGTGAACAAAACTCAACTGCTGCAGGAAATTTCCGATGTAAGGATCAAATCCATTGTTGACTGTCTTTACCATTATAAAAATGTCCCTGTCTCTTGGTCCGTACACCGCAGTTGGACGAAGTATGGTAGTTGGTATGTCAATGCCTGCTAAGGATGTCTCTGCCAGCAATTTGCTTCTTCCATAGGCGGTTACCGGGTGGGGGGTAGTAGTTTCTGTAATAATGGTATCGGTATCATTCAGTGGTCCAACTGCAGCCAGGCTGCTGATGAACACCATTTTTTTAAAATCACTCCCCAATTGTGCTGCACCTTTTGCCAGGGTTACGGTGTAACCTGCATTCACTTCCAGGTAACGTTTTTCACCGATGGCTTTTGTTACCCCTGCAGCGTGAATAATAAAATCAACCTGGTGCTGCCGCAATTGCATTGCTATGGCCGCTTCATCCTCATAATCTAAATAGCAATAGGTAAGGTCAAGGTCGGCCAGGTGGGCTACATCACTGTTTTTTCTCACTGCTGCAAGTACTTCCAGTCCTTTTGCAAGCGCTGCCTGGATGAGGTGGTAGCCTAAAAACCCACTGGCACCTGTTATCAATACCTTCTGCTTCATAATACTTTTTCAAAAATCCTGTAACGCTTGTACACCCTGGCATTCAAATTCTTCAATCCCTTGTTCATCATCTCGTTATTTTCCAGGATCCAGGAGGCTTCGCCACCTTTAATTTTTTTATTGATCGCCTGTTGAATTATTTCTGCATAGAAATATCCTTCCACACCTGCCCTTCTAAATTCCCCGGTTACGCCCAGGGCAATTACCCTCACATAATTTATCTTTTTAAGGCCAAGCAACAGTTTAAAAATCCCTGTTGGGAAGAGCCTGCCCCTTTTTATTCTTTTCAATACCTGGTTGATATCTGGTATAGCGAGCGCAAATCCTATTACTGCTCCTTCCTTTTCCGCCACCATGCAAAAATCCTTGTCCAATATCATCTTCAGGTCTTTAGCCAGGTACTTAAATTCGTCCTCCGTCATGGGTACAAAGCCGGTGTTTTCCTGCCAGGCGGCGTTGTACACTTTTAATATTTTTTGTACCTCGTTATCATAATCTTTCAGGTTGATTTTGCGCACGGTAATCTGGCGTAATTCAAATCGTTTACGTAATGCCTCCCTTAACTGCAACGTGCGTTTATCCACGGCAACGGTGGGGAGATCATAGGCCAGCAAATCAAATTTTTTTACAAACCCCGCAGTAGTTAACAAATCAAGGTAGTAGGGCTTGTTATAGGTCATCATTGCAACAGGTGGTGTGTCAAAACCTTCCACTAGTAACCCGGAAGGATCATTGGTAGAGGGGTTCACCGGGCCTATCATGGTGGTAACCGATTTACTGGTGAGCCATTGTTGAGCGGTGTTGATCAATTGCTCAGCCACTGCTGCATCATTGTATATATCAAAGAACCCAAAAAATCCATCCTGCCGGTTGCTGAAGCTATTATGGTTATTGTTTAAAATAGCCGCAATTCTTCCTCTAATTTTATCTCCTTCATACGCCAGGAAAAGTTGTATGATAGAGTGATTATGAAAAGGGTGTTTCCCTGGTGTTAATACATCCCGTTGGGCAATATGCAGTTCCGGAACATAATTAACATCATCCTTGTACAGTTCATGCGGAAAATCAATAAAGGAGGCCAACTCGGTTTTTGTCGTCACCGGCTTTATTGTTATCATGCTCTTTCTTTATTTAACTGCGGCACTTTTAACTGGAAAGACACTTTTTTTATTTTTTCAACGGCATAATCAATTTGTTTGAAAGAATGCGTTGCCATCAATGAAAACCTGATCATGGAGGAATCGCTGTTTACAGCGGGAGACACCACGGGGTTTACAAAAATCCCTTCGTCCAGGAGCATCTTTGCCATTAGGAACGTTTTTTCGTTGTCGCGAACAAATATGGGAATGATGGGCGATTCCGTTTCACCGATATCAAACCCCGCCTTATTAAAAGCGTCCAATGCATAATGGGTATTGCTCCACAATTTTTCAATGCGTTGCGGTTCCTCCTTCAATACGGTGAGGGCAGCCAGTGCACTGGCGGTAGCTGCTGGTGAAATACTGGCACTAAACATCAGCGAGCGGGCATGGTGCTTAAGGTATTCAATCACCCCTTTATCGGCAGCGATGAATCCTCCAATGGAAGCAAGTGATTTACTAAAAGTTCCCATAATAAGGTCAACCTTATGCGTTATATTAAAGTGTGCGGCAGTGCCCTGGCCCTGTGGCCCCAACACACCGAGCGAATGCGCATCATCTACAAACACCGCAGCATTGTATTTTTTTGCAAGGGCAGTAATTTCATTCAGTTTGGTGATATCACCTTCCATGCTGAAAATACCGTCGGTAGCGATTATCTTAAATGCCTCAAAGGGCACACTGGCCAATAGCTTTTCAAGATGCGCCATATCAGCATGGCCGTACTTGTATAATTTTGAAAACGATAACCGGGCGCCATCAATGATACACGCATGGTTTAACTCATCGGAAAATAAAAAGTCGTTTCGGCCACCCAGCGCGGATATCACCCCAAGATTTACCTGGTAACCCGTGCTAAACACCAGGGCGGCTTCTTTACCTACAAACTGCGCCAACGCTTCTTCCAGTTCGAGGTGTAAATCAAGTGTGCCATTTAAAAACCTGGAACCGGCGCACCCGCTACCGTATTTGTCGATTGCCTTTTTTGCAGCTTCCTTAACATCCGGGTGGTTGGTTAAACCAAGGTAGCTGTTCGATCCAAACATCAATACCCTTTTGCCATCAATGATAACTTCCGTATCCTGGTCAGACTCTAATGGCCTGAAAAAAGGATATATGTCGGCGGCTTTCAGTTTATCAACCGTTTTGAAAGCCATCACCTTGTCAATCAGTGTTTTATTGCTCATTGCGTTGTTTTAAAAGTTTCCTTAAGCTGTTGTCCTTAGAAAATTAAGTATTTTTTATTTGGTAATGTATTATTTAAAACAAAATAATTTATTAGATTAATTTACTTGCATTTCTGTTGAATTTTCGACAAAACACACATGCAAGTCTCCAGGTCCTGCAGATTAATACCTTCCTTCAGCAGCTGGTCACGCTCCATAAAATTATGATGCATTTTTTCAATAACGGCTTTTCCGCTACCGGTTAATTCAATTACATTTTTTCGACGATCCCCTGCCACCGGTTGGCGTTTTACAAAACCCTTCTCTTCAAGCAAATCAATCGACCTTAAAATGGCAGATTTGGTTTTATCCATTACCTCGGCAATATCCTGTTGGATCATCTCCTTATTTGTACTGCGGGAAATATAATAAAGTACCCCCATTTGTTCAAAGGTAATCTCTTTCGTAAGCGATGAAAAGGTGCTATTAATCGATCTTAACAGTAATTTACCTGTATGAACAATCATAAACCCCAATGTATCCGGCATTTCTTTACAGTCCATATGTTAATAGTTGCGTACTTATCTGTTGCAAAGCTAATAGTATTTACTATATACTGTTTCGATAATGATATTTATTTTTTTTATTATGATGGAAGGTATTTTCCACGTTTTAATAAATTCCTGGCAAATTATTAGAGATGTAAATCCCGTGCCGATGCAAATCCCGGTTCACCCCCTATAAATAGTCATCTTAATAAAAAATGATTTTTGTATAGGATAAGGGTTAATATTTTACCCGTTAACTTCTGGGACGTTTGACTTGCAAATATATTTTGTTCTTGTGTTGCATTAATTACCACTCATCAAAGCCCGTTGCTAAATGGAGGCCAGGTTTCTGGTTTATCTACGAAAATAATTTAAGGTCGTATTAAACCTTCCGACAACGGGGTTATCTATGCAAGTATGAAAAAAAGCAGAATAAAAATAGGGATGACGGTATTGGCATGCCTCTTAACTGCAGGAGCCATGGCGCAGGTACAACGGCAGGTAACCACCCTTAACAGGGAACCAGTTGTAACCCTGGGACAGGAAGCAGACAATGCAAATCCCCGAAAAGGAAATGCAAATAAAATGGCACTTAAAGAACTGGGCTTGAGCAAACAGCAAAAGCAACAGTTACGGGAAATGAGGCAATCCAATATATTAAGGAAAGAAGCCATCACAACGGATAAACAATTATCAGCCGAACAAAAAAAGCAAGCCCTGCAATCGATGAAACGCTCGTCGGCCGCCAGCCTGCAAGGTATCTTAACTACCAGTCAACTGGCTACATTAAACGAAATGCGCAGCAAGGGGGTATTTGCGGAACTGGAATAACTATTTTTCAAAACGGGTGCTGTATAAAGCCGTCTCCCCGGGGATGGCTTTTTTATTTTCTTTGTTCCTACCTCCCTGCAATTCAGTTAATTTGCAGTCTTTATTAACAGCAAATGAAATATTATATTATTGCCGGGGAAGCTAGTGGCGATCTTCATGGGGCCAACCTGGTTACCGCGCTGAAAAAACTGGATGGCGCGGCGCAGGTTCGTTGCTGGGGAGGCGACCAAATGGAGGCAGCAGGGGCCACCCTGGTAAAGCACTACCGCGAACTGGCTTTTATGGGTTTTATTGAAGTAGTTGCCAACCTCCGCACCATCTTTCGCAACCTGGCTTTTTGTAAAAAGGATATTGCGGCCTACCAGCCGGAAGTGTTGATTTTGATCGACTACCCGGGCTTTAATTTACGAATGGCAGCATGGGCAAAAAAACAGGGCCTCCGGGTAATTTATTATATTTCTCCGCAGGTATGGGCCTGGAAGGAAAGTAGGGTGAAGGGGATTAGAAACAACGTAGACCTGATGCTTGTGATACTTCCCTTTGAAGCTGAATTTTATAAAAAATGGAGCTACCCGGTGGAGTACGTTGGCCATCCGCTGGTGCAGGTAATCGATGCGTTTAA
Source organism: Chitinophagales bacterium (assembly GCA_038330815.1). Taxonomy (GTDB): domain Bacteria; phylum Bacteroidota; class Bacteroidia; order Chitinophagales; family Chitinophagaceae; genus Ferruginibacter. The sequence continues at coordinate 7,572 of JBBQOJ010000083.1, forward strand.
ACGTGAATATAGTAGTGCGAAAAGCCAGGGCGGGGAAAAACTTTTGCCGGCAATATCAAAACCGCTGGTGGCGCTGTTACCCGGTAGCCGGCAGCAGGAGATTTTAATGAAATTGCCGATTATGTTGCAGGTGGCAGGGCAATTCCCGGATCATCATTTTGTGGTAGCCAAAGCACCCGGTATCGAGGCTTCTTTTTATGATACTTTACTGGCGCCTTATACCAATGTTTCGGCAGTAGTAAATAATACGTACCAGTTATTGAGTGAGTCTTCCGCAGCCCTGGTAACCAGCGGTACCGCCACGCTGGAAACCGCCTTATTTGAAGTGCCTGAAGTAGTGTGTTACAAGGGCAGTGCCATCTCGTACCAGATCGCCCGGCGAATGGTAAAAATTAAATATATCTGCCTTGTTAACCTGATCATGGACAAGGAAGTGGTAAAAGAATTGATACAGGATAAATTAAC
>JBBQOJ010000084.1:0-8031 GCA_038330815.1 Chitinophagales bacterium
TTACCTCGTTATGGAGCGACTGTTCAGGAAAAGAGCGGCTATTAAAATAACAAAATGGAATGCCGTATTCCTGGCATTTTTAACATTTACTTTGGTCAATTTTACCTGGGTATTTTTTCGGGCGCGGTCATTTGGCACGGCCCGGCATATGATTGAATCCATGCTGTTTTTAAATCCCGGGGGTATGATGGTATTGGAATATGCAGACCTTCTGAAAGTATTTGGCTTAACCGGTCTGCTATTTTCGGTTCATTTTTATATGCGGCACCATACCGTTAAAATGGTAGCCTCATCGGTACCAGCATGGTTGTTTTCAATGGTCTGGGCCTTCCTGGTTTTCCTGATTGTTATTGCCCAGGGAAGTGGTGAACAGTTTATCTATTTTCAGTTTTAGGCACGGGCAAATGGGCTGAATAAAATGTACGGATTTTCATGAAATGAGCGACTGGTATAATGGAAATCCGGAAAGGTAATAGCGGGAGCAACCTTACTATTTATTTCGTTACACTCAAAAAAATATACCATGCAAACAGTAGGCATCATTGGGGGATCCGGTTTTATTGGGAGCTACGTGACAAAAATCTTTTTAGAAGAAAATTTTATCGTAAAAGTTTCTTCAACCGACCTTAACAATACCAGCAATTACGGTCATTTAAAAGGGCTTACCAATGCAACCAACCTTCAAGTGTTTGCAATGGACTTATTGGATATTTCATCCGTTGAAGCATTTGTGAAAAGTTGTGATATCATTGTACATGCGGGCACTCCATTTATGCTGGATGTAAAAGATCCTCAAACCGAATTGTTTGAGCCAACGGTAAAGGGTACCCAAATTTTTTTGGAAGTGATTGCAAAAACTACCGGTATTGACAAGGTAGTATTCATCGCTTCTGTTGCCGCATGGAACACCTCCTTTCCTTTACCAGCTGCAGGGTACCCGGCCAACCACCTGTTCTCCGAAGCGGATACCCCTTATATGAACGAACAGGACCATCCCTATGCACAGGCAAAATACCTGGCCGACCAGGCGGTTAGAAAATTTATTACTGATCACCCCGAATTGCCCTTTGAAATTACCACCCTATCACCGGTAATGGTGATCGGCAATCGTTTATCCTCCCTTGAAGATTCCACCTCCATGGGTTTGCAGTATCTATTTAAAAACAAGATTGCTCCCAACCCTTTTATTGAAATGATGTATGCGAATGATGTACTATTTGCCGTGGTAGATGTACGGGATGTAGCCGAATCGGTTTACCAGGCAGCCACCAGGAAAGGATTACATGGGAAAAATTATTTGATAAGTAGTGAAAGTTATAAAATATCCGATATTTCGCTGATGCTCAATAAGGGGGAACCGGTGAATGAGGCTGCCCTTGTTTACAGCAATGCCCTGGCAAAAAAGGAACTGGATATGGCATTCATCAGTGCAAAATAAACATTGAATTACTGCATTTAGGTACACCATTAATAATTAAATACGATGCAACCTTTAATGTTACCCGATCCTCATCCAACCAACATGGGGCAATTTGAAACGGAGGATATTAATCTGACTCACTTAAACACTTCAATAAAAAGGCATATGCAACGCAGAAACTTTATTAAACATACTGCACTTTGTGCAGTGGCAGTAAGTGCCAGTGGTTTTGTCCGGTTCAATGGCACCAGCTTTGAGGGCGATTGTGAAACCACCACAGATATACTTGGCCCTTTTTACAGGCCGGATGCCCCGATACGGACCAACCTGCGGATCAACAAAGCAGTTGGTCAGCCCATCGTATTAAGCGGGCAAATAAAACACAAAAATTGTGTAACGCCTTTAATGAATGCCTGCGTTGAATTATGGCACTGTGATGGAACCGGTGTTTACGACAATGATTCTCCAGAATTCAAATACCGGGCAAAAACCTTTTGCGATGACAAGGGTAACTATAGTTTTAACACCATCCTCCCGGTTCCTTACGAAGTAGGTGGCGGGGTGGTTCGACCAGCTCATTTTCACCTGCTGTATTCCGCAGAAGGATACCAGGCGTTAATTACACAATTGTATTTTACAGGCGACAAGTACCTGTCCAAAGATCCCTCCGCCGCCGCCCCTGGGGCCAAAAACCGCATTCTCGCGATCCGGGAAAAGAATGGCGAAAAGGCTGTTTTGTTCAATGTAACCATGATGGATAAAATACCCGCGGCCATTGCGGCCATTGACCAGTTGGCTGGTACCTATGTAAATGATAAGGATGAAGTAAAGGAGAGGGTATTTTACAGGCGCGATAATTTGTTATGGGAAAAAAATACAGCCAGTATCAATGGGGGTTACCCCTTGCTGTACAATGGCAATAACCAATTTGAAAAGTATGGAAATGCGCAAACCGCTTATCTATTTAAACCCAATCCAGATGGTTCCATTCAATTAAACTTTACCATTTCCCGGCAGGGCAAGCCTGCTATTGATTGGGAGGGTATTAAATCAAAGGGAGGTAATTAAGGATAAAGATGTAGTGCTCCTATTATTGATACCCTGGGGGCCGATAATATTAGAGCAGGCGATGATTTCGTTTACCCTTAAGTAATAAACTGACTGGCATGCAGGAATTGCCCGCAGATGCCATCCAGATTTCCACCGGGGGAGCGCCCACCATTTTAATTGGCAATACAGCATAATATGCTGTTGGGAATTCACAAATATCATACGCAGGGGGAATGCATCCTCCCGGGAAGTACAACGTTAACTTTTAAAACAATGAATATGAAATCTGTAATTGTTACCGGCGCAAACCGGGGTATTGGCCTCGAAACTGCACTGGCATTTGCACAGGCTGGCTATAAAGTATTTGCCGCCATGCGTAACCCAAATGGTGCAACATCGTTCAAAGAAAAATTCAGCGATACAGCCTTCCATATACATCCGGTAACAATGGATGTTGATAGCGATGATTCGGTGAACCACTGTATAGAAAAAATTCTTTGCGAACATGGTTCCATTGACATATTGGTAAACAATGCCGGTATTGAGCGGCATGGCTCCATTGAAGATTTAACTATGGCCGATTTTAAGGCAGTAATGGAAACTAATTATTTCGGCGTACTGCGCTGCGTTAAAGCGGTTGTACCCTCCATGCGAAAAAACAAGAATGGCTGTATCATCAATATAACGAGTATCGCCGGCAGGATCGCCAACACCCCCCTGGGCGCTTATTCAGCCAGTAAGTTTGCGCTGGAAGCAGTAAGCGAATCACTGGCCCAGGAACTGAAGTCGTTTAATATACGTGTAGGTATTGTAGAACCTGGTATCATCAATACCCAAATGGCAAGCAACATCAGTATTGGTGATGACTCTGTTTATCCACAGGCAAAACGTTTCGCTGGCCTATTTGCGGCTTCCCTTAAAACGCCTACGCACCCCAGCCTGGTAGCAGCTAAGGTCCTGGAAATTGCAGATAGCAGCAACTGGCAATTGCGGCACCCGGTTGGGCCGGATGCCCTCCCATTTTTGCAGTGGCGGGCAGCGATGACTGATGAGGAATATGTTGATTGGAACGCCGCAACAGATGAGGACTGGTACAATGCCGTACAAAACACCTTCGGACTAAATGCACGACAGGTGTAATAGTTAATTCCCAAAAACAGCGCGGAAAATACCAAATGGAGGAAGGATTAATAAGGGAGGCTGGTGTAGCCGACGTTATAATAACAGTTGTAAATAATACCATCGGAAGCGGTATTTTTATTGCCCGCTATCATCACCGCCCAACTGGGTATTGCAGGCACACTGGCCTACATCGCCTTCGGTATGCTGTTTTTATTGTTACTACTTTGTTATGCAGAAACAGGCAGCAGGTTACCTGCTCCGGCGGCACTTATGCTGGTATTAATGTTAGCCATTACCATGTGGGGATTGGTACAGGCACAGTAAATAACAGTGATTAAATTTTTATTCAATCACTTCGCGCTTTGCGTAAAAGAGGTAAGGCGCTGCTGCAGGAGCTAAAATTCCTTTTCCGACTGCGCCGGCGAATCAAAAAACGTAGACGTTCTCACGGATGGCATTCAGCATATTTTCTTCCAGGACCCGGATGGATATTAGGTATAAGTAAATAATGCGTAATAACAATAAAATAAGTTTCATTGGTGCGTCCTGGCCCGGGAAGGGTGAAGGGTAACCATTCTTCAAAAACCAATTTTTTATTAACAATACGTAATGCAAACACTGCAACACACCCGTCCAAAGAGAATAAGCTCCATCGACCTGCTCCGGGGTTTTGCCATTGTTTTGATGGCCCTTGATCATGTGCGGGATTATTTTCATGCGGATTACTTTTTGTACGATCCGATGGATTTGGAGCAAACCAACGGGGCGTTATTTTTCACCCGGTGGATTACCCATTTTTGTGCGCCGGTATTTGTTTTTCTTGCCGGCACTTCGGCATTTCTGGTGGGAGAAAAGAAGACCATGAATGAATTGGCTGCTTTTTTATTAAAGCGTGGCCTCTGGCTGATGCTGCTGGAAACGGTCGTCATTAATTTGGCCTGGAGTTTTAATCCGGCCTATCCAATGTTCAGGCTGCAGGTAATTTGGGTGTTGGGTTTGTCCATGGTAATTATGGCTGCAGTTGTTTATTTACCACCCAAAATTATTCTTGCCATGGGCCTGTGTATTTTATTTGGTCACAACCTGCTCGATAATATCCATGCAACCGGCAACAGCTTCCTGGATATTTTATGGGGCCAATTGCACGAACGCAAAAGATTCAACATTGGGAACCGTATTTTAGCTACCGGATACCCCATCTTGCCCTGGTTGGGTATTATGGCCCTGGGGTATTGCCTGGGCGCTTTCTATAAAAATGGAATCGATGCGGTACTTCGAAAAAAATATTTACTCCTGCTCGGAGCTTCAGCAATAGCGCTCTTCCTGTTGTTAAGGGGAATTAATCAATATGGCGATATGAGCCCATGGGTGGTGCAGTTTTCACCAGTCTTAACCATCTGCTCCTTCTTAAACGTTACCAAGTATCCACCATCTTTATTGTACAGCCTAATCACACTTGGGCCCGCACTTATATTACTTGCCCTGCTGGAAAAGCCATTGAACCGGGTGGGAAGGATTGTCATCATCTTCGGTCGGGTGCCATTGTTCTTTTATATACTTCATCTCTACCTTATTCATGGGCTGGCTACCATTGCTGTAGTATTAAGCGGCAGGCCATGGACCCACATGATCTCTATTACCAACTTCAACGCCAGGGATAGCCCCTGGCTAAAAGGCTATGGTTTAACATTGTGGCAAACATACCTTATATGGGTGTTGGTGGTAGCGGTGTTGTACCCGATATGCAAATGGTACGATCAATATAAGACCAGGCACAAAGAAAAATGGTGGTTGAGTTATTTGTAGGGTAGGTAAACAAGTTGAATATTCCTTCAAATTATGTGAAGGGCCATTATTGATTTACCTGGATAACCAGGAAACGAAAGAAACAAGGGTAACGTAAATAATTATATTGAAAACTAAAGTTTATGAAGGATATTTTTAACCAACTTTTATTGATCGACGCTAATTACCTCCTGGTTGGGTTGATTGTAATTTTTTATTTGTTGGAACAGTTGTTAACCACCCAGTTCGGGTTTGATAAACGGCCAAATCACTTCTTTCATAACCTGGTAATGGTGATTGTTTTTATGATCGCCAATATATTTTGGGCCTTCACAACAGTAGCTTCCATCGGCTGGTTAAATGAAAGGCAGGTAGGCTTGCTTTTTCTGTTCGATGTACCCATATGGTTAAAGCTGGTGCTTGGGGTGGTACTATACGACCTGGTTACCTATTGGTTTCACCGGCTGGGTCATATCGTTCCGGTATTGTGGCGGTTTCACCGCGTACACCACAGCGATAACAGTATGGATTCCACTACTCCTTTAAGAGCACACCCGTTTGAACTGATGTTTTGGTTTGGCAGTGGCAGTATACTGGCAGCTGGTATATTTGGACTCGATCTTTTCGGATTGGGCGTTTACTTCCTGGTGCTGGTGCCTTTCCAGGTGCTGGAACATAGCAATATTCGATTCCCTACCTGGATGGATAAAACTGTGGGCCTGGTAATCACTACACCCAACCTGCATAAAATACACCACGACCAGGACCAGTATTACACCGACAGTAATTTTGCCGATATCTTCATTTTATGGGACAGGATTTTTGGCACCTTTAAATATAAGTCGCCCGATACCATCAGGTTTGGCCTAAAGGAATTTGCGGAGGCGAAAAAGCAAACCGCCTGGTTTTTGCTGAGGAGCCCCTTCATTAGTATGAAAAGAGAACACCCGGTTAATGTAGCAGAAGCACCATCAAAACGATAACCATTTTTTCCAGTTTTTTATTATATCAATGGGCGTCTAAAAATTTATGCCATGCAAAAATTAATCATACTCCTCCTCTGCCTTATTGCTACAAAGTTGACCATTGCCCAGCAACAGGTTGCATACAATTTTAGTTTTAACCACATGGCTTTTTCAGTAAAGGACCTGGAGGCATCCGTGAAGTTTTACAAAATAGTTTTTCAACTCAGGGAAATTGAAAACCGGTCAGCTAAAGAAGGCATTCGTTGGTTTTCCCTGGGTGAGGACAAAGAATTACACCTCATCGCATATGTAGGAGAGCTGGTACAAATTAATAAAGCAGTACACTTAGCCGTTAGTACCCTGCAACTGGATGCATTTGTGGCCCATTTACAACAATTGAAACTGCCTTACTCCGATTGGACGGGTAAACCCGGTACCGTTTCTCAAAGAGCAGATGGCGTGAAACAAATTTACCTGCAGGATCCCAATGGATACTGGATTGAAATCAACAATGGGTATACCGCTACCCCGGGTGTTGAGCAAATTAAAAATGAAATATGGCAATTGGAAATGGATTACTGGAAATACGTAAAAGAAAAGGACATGCAGTCATACCGACGTTTGTGGGATGAAAATTTCATTGGTTATCCCAGTACCAATAACATCGGCGGCAAAGCCAATATTACAGATTGGATCACTGAAATGTACAGCGTTAAAAACAGGAAGTTTGATTATGAACTTACGCGGAAGATTGAAAACGTATTCGGAGATATTGTAATCGTTCTTTATGATGCCACACAAATATGGACAAGCGATAAAGGCGAGTTGTTGGAGAAGGTTACATTTAAACTTACCCATACCTGGAAAAGAACAGCTATGGGCTGGTTAATCATTGGAGGAATGGGTGCAAAAAAATGATATCCCGTTTTATGATTCAGGTAATTGCAAATCGCATGTAGTTTATACTGGTTACCCTTATTTTTTCGGGTATTAATAATGGAAGCCCTGGTAAGATAAACAACCTATCCATTAATGAAACGGATTCTTTTTTATAATTCAATAATTGTTAACAGGATTAAACCGATGTAACATGATCAACTTACCGGCACTTAGCCAACATGCACCCATAAGGTATTTTACTTTTATCGTTTTATACCTGGCACAGGGTATACCCGAGGGCATCACCCTTTTCGGTATTCCGGCATGGATGGCCATGAATGGGAAACCAGCAGGAGAAATAGGCACTTATGTTGCTTTAGTAATGATTCCTTTTAGTTTTAAGGTGTTGGCGGCTCCTTTCATGGAAAGATTTACTTACCTGCCCATGGGGCGAAGGAGGCCCTGGTTATTGATCGGGCAGTTTGGATTAGCCGCCAGTTTTTTTGGATTGTCCTTTATACCCGATCCCCTGAATAATATGGGATTGCTTACTGCAGGTGTATTGTCGCTAACTATTTTTATTGTTTTCCAGGATATCGCAACCGATAGCCTCGTGATTGATATTGTTCCAATTAGGCAGCAATCACGGGCAAATGCTTTTATGTGGGGCGCTAAAATAATTGGCACTTCGGGTTCACTGGCATTGGGTACCTGGTTGCTCAATACCTATGGATTTCAAATGGCCGTTTCCTCACTGGCCATCCTTGCATTTCTTATCCTGCCCGTGCCCTTACTGCTCCGGGAAAGGCC
>JBBQOJ010000085.1:0-8004 GCA_038330815.1 Chitinophagales bacterium
ACCTGTGTTTATGATACTTGGCCAATCGGCAGCTATTGCAGCAGTGGTGGCTATCGACAAAAAGATTGCAGTACAAGATGTTGATTACAACGAATTAAAAAATAAACTTCTGGCAAAAGGGGCCATACTCGAAATAAAAGCGAATGCTAAATAAAAAGAGCAGGCAATTTGAAATGCGTTTAGCATCTTCCTAAAAGTATAAACATTATGACCACAAACTGATTGAAGGAAATGGATATTGGAACAACACACATTGAAAGAAGTCTGCCCCAACAATAATACCAGCATGCATTCAAGAAGACATTTTGTTCAGTCAGCGATTTTAAGTGGATTAGGCCTGGCCATGTCGCCTGCCATAGCCGGGGTTTCTTCATTAATTGAGAATGAAATAGACCAGAACGACGATTTGTTTATGATGGCTGATGACTTGCTGCTGACGTGGGTTGGTGCACTGTTAAAACATCAAATTATAAACGATACAACACCTGCCTTATATGGCGGGTTAATGTGCCCGGCTTGTAAAAGAGTGCATGGCCGCGTGGCCGATAGCATTTACCCGCTGGTACACATGGCGCATAAAAAGCAGGATAGCCGCTATATGGAGGCTGCAAAATTATTGTACCAGTGGATGGAGCAAAATGTTAGCGAACCCGATGGCTCGTGGAAGAATGAAACATATACAGGTGCATGGAAAGGCATTACAGTTTTTACAACGATTGCCCTTGCTGATACTTTAAAGTATTATGGAAGCACGTTAGAACCTGAGTGGAAAACTGAAATAGAAAGCCGTTTAAAAAATGCAGGTGAATTTATTTACAATAATTTTTCCATGGATTATGGAAATATTAATTACCCCATTTCAGCCGCCTATGCCCTCACATTGCTTGGCATGGAATTAAATATTCCTGCCTTTATAAAAAAAGGAAAGTTTTTTGCTGACGAATCATTGAAGTTCCTTTCTGCAAACGATTCATTTATTCATGGCGAAGGCGGGTCTTATTACACACCCAGCAAAAAAGGTTGTTTTTCTGTTGACTTAGGTTACAATATGGAAGAGTCGTTACCGGCCTTGGTTTTTTATGGGCAGCTCGTAAAGGATGAAGTACTGCTCGAAAAAGTACACCAGTCGCTACAAACCCATATGCAATTTATGCTGCCTGATGGCGGTATGGATAATAGCTGGGGCACACGCAGTTTTAAATGGACGTATTGGGGTAGCCGAACATCCGATGGTTGCCATGCCGCCCTTGCTTTAATGGCTCATAAAGATGAACGCTATTACAAAGCAGCTTTTCTAAACTTGCAATTACTTAAGCAATGCACCCACGATGGTTTGTTGCACGGTGGCTTACATTATGTGTCGCATGGGGTACAGCCATGCATTCATCACACGTTTTGCCATGCCAAATCGTTGGCAGCTTTAAGCGATTATGGGCGTCCATTTAAGGTGGAAAAATTGAGCAAAATAAAATTACCTGCGGAAGAAAATTATGGCTTCCGGTTTTTTAAAGGCATACAAACCTGGCTAATTTCAACAGGTGGGTTTAGGGCTACCGTTACCGGGTACGATCGGGAATATACATTTAAAGAAGGGCATCCTACGGGTGGCGCTTTATCGTTGCTTTGGCATGCAAAGGCTGGGCCCGTAATTGCTGCAAGTATGATTAAGTATCAAATGCACGAAGCCGGCAATATGCAGCCCGATACAGACCCCACATCAATACCATTAACACCACGCATACAATTAAAACTGGATGGTAAAACATATACCAACATAGCAGACTTAGCTGCACAGATAGTAGTTAAAGAGCAAAACGGGCTCATCATTGCTAATACAATTTCAACTATGGTAGATGGCGATCAAAACAATCCCCCGACCGGCAGCATAAAATGCAATGTAAAATATACCTTTTCAAACAGGGGTGTAAGGTTGGCATTCTCTTTTGATAGTAGTGTCCATAATGACCAGGTACAAATCATTGTTCCTGTAATATCAGCCTCAACAGAAAAAGTAAACATACAATCAGCCAAAGAAATAAAGATTATAAAACCGAAGGCTGTGTTGCACATTACAAGTAACCAACCCATGACACCGATATCATCAACCACAGCCAGGGTGTTTAATTTTGTACCAGGGCTTCAGGCGGTGCCATTGTATTTTACACAGCGTGAGGTAGAAATTAATTTTCAAATTTCCTGAAATCAGAACTTGTAGCAGGGTGAGTTTTATAATTATTGATTTTATATGATTACATTTTTCTGGTTATGGCAGATCTAAGCGATGTCAGGTAAAAACAATGCTGTGGTATACATTTAAGCTTTTATTTAAGTAAGTAAAATTTAGGTATTCTTAATGATTTAGCCGGAATAACAAAACTGATATAAAAAATCATGACTAACCGACGAACTTTTTTAAACATGCTTGCCGCGTCAGGGTCGTTGGCTATGATGCCATCTTTTTCAAAGGCTTCAGAACCTGCCGGAAAAGAAGAAATTAGTCCCAACCCATTTAAATTGAACCATCAATTCCTTGATCCGGTAATCCTGAAAAGTATTGAATTACTTCGGTTCGATAGTCAGTATATTTTGAGGGTAACCGACCAAAACGGCGTTTCAGGGGCTACACTTTGCAACCAACGCATCCCCAATTTGGTGTCGTTGCTGCACGGGTTGGTCATTCCGAACCTGATCGGAAAAGATGCCCGCGACATTGAAACTTTGCTCGACCATGTTTATGTGGTGAACAGCAATTACAAATATGCCGGAATGCCCTTCTGGAAAGCGGTAGGGCATGTTGAAGTGGCTATTTTCGACCTGCTTGGTCATATTGCCCTAAAACCTGTATGGCAATTGCTGGGCAAAAAGGTAGCCAACGAAATAGAAGTTTACATTTCGAGCACCACCCGCGAAACAACCGCTGAACAGGAAACAGCCAACTTTGTTAAACGACTGGCCGAAACAGGCGCTAAAGCCGTGAAGTTTAAAGTAGGCGGGCGAATGAGCAAAAATGCCGATGCCATGCCGGGGCGCAGTGATACCATTGTACCTACTATGCGCAAAGCCCTGGGCAACGATATTACTTTTTATGTGGATGCCAACGGCTCCTACGACCTTAAAAATGGCCTTCGCATGGCACGCTATCTCGAAGACCAGAATGTGGGTATTTTTGAAGAACCGGTCCCGTTTGACGAATACGAAAACACCCATAAAGTGAGCAAAGCCATCAAAAAAATGCGTATTGCAGGCGGCGAGCAGGATACCAGCGCATACCGGTTTGGCTGGATCGTCGAAAACCGGGCGCTCGATGTGCTTCAACCCGATTTGTATTATAACGGTGGCTTTATCCGATGCCTGAAAGTTGCCCAAATGGCAGAAAAGGCAGGTTTGGAATTTTCGCCCCACAGCCCGAAAACCGATCCGCTGGCTGCTGCCATGCTGCATTTGATGGCGGTGGTGCCCAATTCGGGCGGTTACCAGGAATGGCACATAGGCAAACCCAGCCATAAAAGCTGGTACGCCCCGCACTACGAAATAAAAAACGGGAAAATAGCCGTCCCAAACGACGTCGGGCTGGGAATTACATTCGACGAGTCGATTTGGGAAATAGCCGAAAAAATAAAATAAAAAACTTATTGCGTTCTTTAAATCACCCATGAAGAGATTAAGGCGGGTGGGGTATTAAAATTTATTATGACTGATATCGCTGTTAATTTTTTGAAATTAAAGCCCCGCACTTTCCTATTCAATTTCCATAAAACGGTAAACCAATTAGTGATGAATGTAAGTCTTAATTATATCGTTGCATTTGTTTTTGTATTATCATGTAGCTGTGCAGGTAAAATTTCATCGTCCAACACAAAATATGCTGCCGGCGAACCTGGTAAAGTCGCGTATAGTTTACTTCAGGGTACAATAGATAATAAAGCCACACTGCGGCTTGCTGCAGGCAAAGCCACTCCATTTAATTGGGCGTATCAATTAGTTGATAGTACAGGGATAACTATTGAATGGAACAAAAAGGTAAATACAGATTTATTTCCTTTTGCACGATTTAGAATAAGCACAGCTACTGATGTAAGAGAACCTTGTGTTTTTGAGATACGGCTAAAAGAGAGCCGCGAAAAATTAGGCGAACTGGATATTAGATATGCCACTTACCTGCAGGTGTATGAATTGATCTTGGCTAGCGGGCAGGTAAAAAGCTTACTTGAACAGGGGGTGACCATCCGGCAAATTAAAGGCAAACAACCCCAGGCTATATTTGGTAGTAACGATACAAACATCCCCAACGTTTACAAGCCGCACCTGCTGGTATCCAAAGGTGTACCAGCAGGTATTGATGAAGTAAAAAATACCCTATTGAACCGCAACATGTATCAGCCCTTTGGGTGGATGGAAGGGGTGGTAATGGATGGATTGCAGGTGTTATCGGCCAGCGAGCCTGCAGCAAATAAAAGTTTGCAAAACAGGTTTAACCAATATTTTACTGACACATCGTTTGCTTACATCGGGCTTAATAACACACCTGTCAATAACAGGGTAATGAATGTAGAAACTACGCTGCCATTTGCTATGTATGCCCGTTTGCATCCGGGGCATCCTTCGTTGCAAACTGCTATTGATTTTTGCAAACAACACCAGGATAAGAATGGTGTAATCAGCGACGATCCGCAGTCGGCTTTTCCTACAATAAAGACAGAAGAGTGCTACACGGTTTCTTATCCGTTAGCCGTGATCGGCGCCAACCGGCACGATAAGGAATTACAAAATATAGCTGTAAAGAACCTACTGGCAAGGGCTGCTGCTCTGGCTGACTCAACCGGAGTTTATCAGCGCACCAATAACAAGGGCGGCCGCGAATATAGAAACTGGAGCCGGGGAGTAGCCTGGTACCTGCTTGGGTTTATCCGTTCGTGGCAGCAATTAAAAGATCATCCCGATGGAGTCAAAATAAAGGATGAATTTGTACGTGTTGCTAACTATGTTATGCAGTTTCAACGCCCCGATGGTATGTGGTACTGCTTTATGCACGAACCCGATACCGGGGTAGAAACTTCGGGCACTGCAGGTATTGCCGCTGCATTAAAATATGGGTACCAGTTAGGTGTGCTCAATGATAAAGCAGCAACATCTGCAATCAAAGCAACCACTGCTTTAACAAAATTTCTAACACCCGATGGTTTGCTTACAGGAACGGCGCAGGTAAACAAAGGCGGTGAAGCATTGCAGCGAAGTGGCTACCGCGTAATATCACCCTATACATTGGGTTTTATGGCCTATTTGGTTAGCCCCGGCAATCCCGCCGAATCTAAGAATTAAGTTTGTTGAAGTATAAACACGCTATGTAATGTTTGCGGGTGGACTGAAAGTATAGAAAGTGCAACCTGAACAAGGCAAGGGAAAAGTTTATGACCATATATAAAAGAACTGCCTTCCATATACAATTGAAAAAATAAATCAAAGTGTAATGGCACAATTTGGCAGATAAAGTAGAAACAAAATAAAGAGCGAACATTATGAAAGCAATAAATCGTAGACAATGGCTGAAGCAGGCAGGTATCCTTTCAGCAGGCTCACTGCTTCCTGATTTAATATTTGCTGCAACTAAAAAAACAAATCCAACCATACTATTGGTGTCGGGTTGGCAGGATGTAAACATTGGGGACATAGGACATACGCCCGGATTACTTAATGTGTTTCAAACCTTTGTGCCAAAAGCAACCGTTATACTTTGGAAAAAAAGCAACGGTGAAGAAGTGAAAAAGCTGCTAAATGCAAACTTTCCAAAAGTGCAAATACTATATGGTGGAGTAACTGCAAATAATGATGCGGTAAATCCGGAAGTAGCAGAAGCAATGAAGAAAGCCGATATCATGGTTCATGGTTCAGGCCCGTTGCTGGTAGGGGCTGATAACCTTGCCTGCTGGATTAAACATACCGACAAACCCTTTGGTGTTGTTGGTACTACACTCGAAAGACCAGGTGCTGCTCACCAGGCAATCCTGAAAAAAGCGGCGTTCATTTATACAAGAGAAACACATTCTATAGATCATTTGAAGAAGGCAGGCATACACGGTGATCATGTGCAATTTGCGCCGGATGCTACCTTTTATATCAACATCAGGAACGACCAAAAGGCAAACGCATTCCTGGCTGAAAATAAATTGGAAACTAATGAGTTCATCTGTGTCATTCCCCGCCTCCGCTACACACCTTACCATCTTTTCAACGCAAATAAAAACGGGTGGAGCGAACAAAAGATTAAACAGGTAGAAGAGACCAATGAAAAGTATAAAGAGGTGGACCATGCAAAATTAAGAGAGGCTATGATAGCATGGGTGCGTGAAACGGGAAACAAAGTGCTTGTATGTCCTGAAATGACCTACCAGGTGGGCATCATGGCTGACCTACTGATTGATCCGTTGCCTGCAGATGTAAAGCCTTTTGTTATAAAGCGCGGCTATTGGTTGCCTGATGAAGCAGCTTCTGTTTATGCAAAAGCCAGATCGGTAGTGAGCTTCGAATGTCATTCACCTATTATTGCTGCTGCCAACAAAGTGCCCTTCTTTTACCTGCGCCAGCCAGAGGAGACTATTAAAGGTCAAATGTATTACGACCTCGGTTTCAACAACTGGATTTTTGAGATTGATAAAACATCCGGGAAACAATTAACAGATGCGCTGCGCAATCAGTGGACGAACAAGCGAGCTTCCAAATCATACCTTAAAAAAGGCATGAGCAACATTGACAATATTTACAGGCAGCGATGTGAAACTATGGTAGCTACGATAAAATAAAACAGCCTTGAAGTCATCTTACAATTGTACCAATAATTGAACTTTTCATAGAAAACGTATCCGCATGATTATAAAACCTGGAAAAATGAAAGATGGAGAACAACCTTTATTTTTCATGAAACACGGTATTACTATTTGTTGTTTCTATTGTTAGCAACAGTAGTAATTGCGCAGCCTTATGACACGTGGACAAAAACTGAGCTAAAACTATCTAACGCCATTGTGGAAAGAACCATCCAACTGCCTCAGGGGGCCGGGTCTTTTATCACTTTGTACAAACCGGTCACTGGCGAGCATAAGTTCTTTAAAAATGACAACACCGATTTTCAATTCCAAATTTACAATCGTGTTTATTCCGGCAAAAGCAGCCTTTGATCTAAACTAAAAGGGCATTAATGCAAAAGCCCCAACTATTGTCATGGCTTTGTCTCTACGGCCATAAATAAGCCTCGAACTCGTCTCTACAGTAATAGAGACCGTAACAGGGCAGCATTCTACTATCGATTCAGTGTCTTTATGATATTTTTCGGACTGTTTATGAGTTGTTGAAAGTAGGAAGCGTTTCCCCCTTTTCAACTTCAGCTCTCTTTTCAGCATTTCTTTTTTGGTCGGCAGTTTTTCTACATTCACCAATAACCTTGGACGTGTGGTTGATGTGTACTTGCTTAGTCCGTCATTGTGCTGCTGTAGCCTGATCAATGGCTGCTCGGTAGAACCTTTGTAAAAAGTTCCATCTAACCAGCTTTGTATGATGACAGACCATATGGCAGTGCAGGGCAGGAGTGGCACGATAAGCATAGCCCCAATGGCTCCCGTCTATATAATATTTAAGTGAAAAGTAATTGATTTGGGTTAAAGAGCTATAGAGTGCGACCTCTATGATTATAGAGGCAGGCTGCAACAAAAGCCAAATAGTAGCAGTGCTGCTTGTTACCAAAAAAAGCATGATGTTGGTCGGTTTACCTGGCTGAAATGTTCTCAGCGCCCAACCTTTTTTACCGTACTAATTTTTCCTTTTCCCCTTCACCTGTTGCAAATACGCCACTACATCAGCCAGGTCCTGTTCGCTCATTCCGTTGCTGGCCGGATCGGGCATTAAGCTTTTTTCCTGTTTTTTCTTTACCGCAATCTTTGCTGCTGGTATCACATGTTTCTGCCCGGCCACATCTTTCACTACAATGTTTTGCTTGTTTTCCGAAAGTAAAAA
>JBBQOJ010000086.1:0-8002 GCA_038330815.1 Chitinophagales bacterium
GGAACGGAGAGTGTGGGTAAAGCAGCCAATGCCGCCGTAGTAGCGGCCTCCTTAACTATTTTTATAATTGATATGATTGCTGTTCAGTTAACCGACCTGTTTTTTTGAAGCAGAACAATAATATGCAAACACCTGAAACCATCCATACCACTGCCGTTGCCGATAACGACGCATCGCCCATCATCCGGATTAATGGCCTTTGCAAATCCTTCGGTAAAGATAACCATGTATTAAAAGGCGTAACCCTCACGGTAGCTAAGGGTGAAAACCTGGTAATATTAGGCAAGTCCGGATCCGGCAAATCAATTACCATTAAATGCCTGGTAGGATTATTAAAACCTGATGCAGGCGAGATTAATGTGTTTAATACCCCGATTAACCATTTGGACGGGAACGCACTCAATGCGGTTCGGATAAGGATTGGTTTCCTGTTCCAGAATTCAGCCTTGTATGATTCAATGACAGTGCGGGAAAACCTGGCGTTTCCCTTAAAGCGGCATTCAAAAAAACTTGGCCAGGCCGAGGTAGACAAAGCCATTTTGGAAGTGTTGGAAAGTGTTGGACTGGAAAAAGCCATCGATAAAATGCCTTCTGAATTATCAGGGGGTATGAGAAAAAGGATCGGACTTGCACGAACACTTATTTTAAACCCGGAGATCATTTTGTATGACGAACCCACCACTGGTTTAGACACCATTACTTCGAGGGAGATAAGTGAACTGATCCTCGCAATGCAAAAAAAGCATAAAACAACTTCGATCATTATTACCCACGATATGGCCTGTGCAAAGTTAACAGGCGACCGGTTGGTAATTTTAAAAGAAGGCACCATACAGGCCGAGGGCACTTACGATGCTTTGGAAAAAAGCGGGGAAGAATGGGTGCGCTCATTTTTTATTTAATTATTTATTAAAACAATTTACAATGCATAAAGAAGCTGGCTTTACCTGGAAACTGGGAATGTTTGTAATGATTGGGTTGGTACTTTTTATAGGAGCCATCTACTTTGTTGGGAAACAGAAAAATTTGTTTGGCGATACTTTTCGTATCAAAGCTGAATTTAAATCAGTAAGCGGGCTGGAGGTCGGAAACAATGTCCGCTTTTCCGGCATTAACGTGGGTACGGTGGACGAAATAAAGTTGATTACTGATACATCGGTATTGGTGACCTTCGTGCTTAATGAAGAAGTAAGAAAGTTTATTAAAACAGATGCTACTGCCTCCATTGGTTCAGATGGATTGATGGGTGATAAGGTACTTACTATTGCTGCCGGCCAGCACCAGGGAAAGCCCGTGGAAGACAACGACCTGATCCAGTCGAAAGCGGCCATTGAAATGGAAGAGGTAATGAGCAGCGTTAAAAAAAGTGTTGACAATGCAGGTATCATCACCGCACAACTGGCATCGTTTAGTTATAAAATGAACAATGGAAATGGTGCCCTTTCAAAGATGATTACGGATGAGGGCTTTAGCAATAGTTTACAAAGCACGCTTACCAACCTGCAAACCAGTTCAAATGAATTTGCTAAATTTACCACCAAGATGAATGATGGCAAGGGCGCCATTGGGAAGTTGGTGAACGATGAAAAATTTGGGCAGGCACTCGATTCCACCATGAGTAACCTGCAGGCAGGTACAAAGGGGCTGAGCGAAAATATGGAAGCAGCCAAAAATAATATTTTATTAAGGGGTTATTTCAAGAAGAAAAAAAGGGCCGAATCCAAAAAGGCAGCCGCACTTAAAAAGCAACAGGTACAACAGAAAAAGAATAATCAAAAGAAGGCAGTAACAGAAAATAAAAAAGACACAGTAGGTAAAAAAATAGTGATCAATAGCGATAGCACAGAAAATAAACAGTGGCCATAGTACCTTGTTTTATCAGGCACCGGCCCATACTTTAAAGTAGGAAACCCGTTCGCGGCTTACGATAATTTCCTGCTCCCTGCAGCCTTTCACCACCAATTTTAAACGGCAATTGGGATAGGGCTTAACCTGGTCATCCCGCCCTGGGGGCAAGCTATCCGGGGGGCATTTACCTTCTACCACACATGCACGCGCCAATCAACAGTCTACTAGAATCTTTCAAAGGAAAATAGTTCCTGGTCTTTGCTTTTTTTACCCGTAATATGGCTGGCTAAAAGTTCGGCAGCAATCAGGCTGAACGTAATGCCATTGCCACCAAAACCAAGTGCGAAGAGGCTATTAGGTAATGGTTTATAATTACCAATAAAAGGAAGCCCGTCCTTAGTAGCGCCAAAAGTACCAGCCCAACTGAATTCCGGCTTCAAGTCAATTTTTGGAAACACCTTATTGAAATCTTTTACCAGTTGCTTTATTTTACCAGGTAACAGGGCATCGCGTTTTTTAGGATTGTAAAATTCTTCATCCCTGCCACCGATTAATATTCTGCGGTCGTGCGTGCTACGCATATACAGGTAAGGATCAGCTGTATTCCAAATGAGCACATCATCTTTCCAAAAAACGGCTTTTTCATTTGCTTGCTCACTGGTACAGGCAAAGGTACATTGCAGGTCAACTATTTTCTTGTCAATATATTCCACTGCTTCATAGCCGGTAGCATAAACCAGCTTTTTGGTGGTTATGGTGAACCCGGTGGCAGAGGTAAGTTTGACTTCTTTTTTATTGTGGACTATTTTTTCTATAGGCGTTCTATCGTATACACCTACGCCTTTTGATTTCACATACTGTAATAGCGCATGAGTAAAAGTATAGGCATTGGTTTGAGCGCCCGACGCAGACAAGATCGCTGCTGGCGCTTCAAAATTATATTGTTGCTTAACATCCGACGCAGCCAGCAGCTTTACATCAAACCCTTGTTGCCTTCTGATGTTGAATTCAGTTGCTAAAAAGTCCTGGTCCTTTTTTGCGGCTGCATAATAAAGGCTTTGTTTGTATTCAAATTCCTCGAACTTGATTTTGTTGGCAATGCTGCCAATTTTTGTAATTGCCATTTCGCATAATCGATACGCCCTGGTGGCGTTTTTTAAACCCACCATGTCTTTTAATTCGCTTAATGGCGTATCAATTTCATATTGAAGCAAAGAAGTGCTTGAACAGGTGCTACCCAGCCCGATTGTACGTGCGTCTACTACAATACAGTTGATGCCGGCCTTTAAAAAATGATAGGCGGCCAATGCCCCGGATATACCCCCTCCCATTATTACTACGTCGGACCGCAGCGATTTTTCAAGTTTTGGATAATCAAATGGAAGACCGCTTTTTGCTAGCCAAAACGGGTAGCCGGAACGTAAATTCATGAGGTTGATTTATCGTTTATCGGGTGTTATTTAACCCTGGCTGTTGATGCAACTGGAAGGGCAAAGGGGATTTTTAAAAGATAGAAATATACAAAGCTTCAGTAGCGTGCTAATAATTGCCCGCTTTACATTATGCGGAAGTACAACAGCGGTAAATAAAGAAAGTTTATAATCTGATATTATTTATGCATAATAGACCGGCAGATGGGTATCGCGGCATTACAGGCGGTCTGGTTTCGCGCATTTACATGGACATTTTTTCGTGTTCACCACCTTTAAATTCTTCCCCTGATAAAAAAGCCTTCAGCATTTTAACCGCCATGGCCACTTTGTTTGGGCCATCCCAATATTCCACTTCAATGGGAGTTATTTTGAGAAGCAGCATATTAGGATCTGCGAGCCCATCGGCAAACCAAATCTTGTAGACGGGTTTCCATAACATCTCCATTTTTGCTTTATCCGCTACCAGTTCGGCCATACCGTTAATAGTCATATAAGTATTTTTTCCCGGTGCTGCATAACTCAAATAAACTTCGTTGAATGCAGCTATCTCTTTTACCATACCCGCATAATCGTTAGTGAAAAACCAAAGGTGGCCGTCATCGTCCAATTGCACTGTATTCATCGGTCGGCCATTATTTTTTCCATTAGCTCCCTTAGTGACTAACATGGCTACCTTGATTTCTTCAATAATTCGCTCAAAAATGGCAAATTGATCGTTATTTGTTTCCATAAAAATTATTCTATATATTAAAAAATGGTGGCTGCATGCCCGCTTGTAAAAATGGGAATACAACCACCCTGCCTATTCAGCTTTATTACACCCGGTATGGATAACTAAATAATTATTTCTTCTTCCCGGCTACAGTTTCCGTAGTTGCTTCGTAATTAATGTCTTTAACTGCGATGCCCGTTAATTGCATATCTGCCTCTTTTTCTTCAAACAAAATGCTTTGCAGAATATCAGATGCTTCTTGATGGCCAAGGGTACTTGCCAATTGAGCCAGGCCACCATAGGTAGCTATTTCATAATGTTCCACTTTCTGAGCGGCTAAAATTAATCCAACATCCCTGGTAGCCGTATTTTTTTCAGTCTCCTCTATAATTCCTTCCCCTTCTTTGGTTATTCCCATCATTGCTTCACATTTCTTTGCCTGCGGCTTTGTATTTAACAGGGCAAATACCTCGTCCAGACGGGTTACATGGGTTTTGGTGAGTTCAAGGTGAGCAGTAAATGCCGCCTTCAATTGCGTTGAACTTGCAGCACGGGCCATTTTAGGCAATGTTTTTACCAGGTGTTTTTCTGCCCAGTAAATATCCTTCAGTTCATCTTTAAAAAAATCAGCTAGCCTGGAATCTGTAACTTTTGTTTGAGTAGCGGGAGGGGTAGCCGTTGTTTTTTTTGCTGGCGTTGTTTTTTTGCTGGCAGATTTTTTAATCATATTATTTAATTTAATTGGTTATATGTTTCAACCTATCACATAACTAATGCCACACTATTAATGTTGCTGCTGTAGTACGCATGACCTCAATACAAATAGTGCCGACGGATTTGTAATGCGTTCATTGTTCTACATATGTGGATTATATTTCCCATCAGTTTGCATGAAATGCTGGGTGTAATCGGGTATAGTATGTAGCAAATACAATACTACTAAGCGTTTGAGCGTGCTCGTTTTCAATAACAGCAATCTGGCAATATTTTAGATAACAGTATCATGTATATAAATAAAACATAAACAATAAAACTATTAAACTATGAATTCAGGAAAATTGCTAACAGGCGTAATCATCGGCGCTGCTGCCGGAGCCATCCTAGGTGTATTATTTGCACCAGAAAAAGGATCTGAAACACGAGATAAAATCTCTAAAAAAAGCGGTGATTTAAAAAACACGGTAAAGGATAAAATCAATGATTTGGTAGATAGTCTATCAAACCAATATGAGAATGCAAAAGGTGGCGCGCAGGATGCTTTTGCTGATGGAAAGGAAAAATATGGCAAGACCAAGTCTGATGTGAAAAATTCTTTTTCATAGAAGTTTATATTTGCTAAAACAATAGGAATGGAAAAACAAGCACCAACAGTATCCTCCCTGATGGATAATGTACGCGACTACATGGAAACAAGGCTCGACTTGTATAAATTACAAGCCATTGATAAAACTTCCTCAGCAGTGTCTTCGGCGGTGGCAGGTGTTGCCATTGCTGTAATAGGAACATTTGCATTTGTTATTTTGAACATTGGCCTTGCATTATGGATAGGTGATTTGATTGGCCGATCTTACCTGGGCTTTTTTATAGTAGCAACCTTCTATTTCCTTGTAGCCTTTTTGCTCCATATCTTCAAGGTGCAATGGATAAAGGATCCTATTAGTAATTCGCTTATCAAAAAAATGCTTAATAAGTAAGGTATGAATATCAATAATGCTGAAGACCTTAAGGCAGCTATCATTGGCCTGGAGCAACGCGAACGCTTACAAAAGCAGCAGCTCCAGGAAAATTTCAGTGATTTTAAAGAGAGCTTGTCACCCGTAAACCTGATTAAAAACACTTTTGCAAAAGCGAAGGAAACCCCAGGCGTGTCTGGCAGTCTTTTTAAAGCTGGTTTAGGCTTGGGCGTTGGTATTCTAACTAAGCGGCTGGTGGTGGGCAAAAAGGGTGGCTTTTTTAAGAACTTACTAGGTGGTGCCGTTGAGATGGGCGTAATGGGACTGGTAGCAAAAAATGCTGATAAAATACAGTCATCGGTAGTGCGGGTGTTAAGCAATATAGCAGGTAAAAAAAGACGCCGTTATTGAAGCTGCCCTGCAAATACATAGCAATAAAAATGCCCCTTACTAAAGGGGCATTTCTATTTATCTTCGTGCACATCATGGGTAAATTTCTTATTGTAGGATTGGGCAATATAGGTAATGAATACGCTAACACCAGGCATAATGTTGGTTTTGATGTGGTAAATGCATTCGTTGTAAAACATGGTGGTGACCTGCGGGTGGAAAGGTTAGCCTATGTTGCAGACATTCGGTGGAAGGGAAAATCAATTGTATGTATTTGTCCGACGACCTATGTAAACTTAAGTGGCAGGGCATTCAAATATTGGTTAGACAAGGAAAAAGTGCCGCTTCAACAGTCGCTCACTATCGTTGATGATATTGCTTTACCGTTGGATAAACTACGCCTTCGTCCGGGTGGCAGTGCTGCAGGACATAATGGATTAAAAGATATCGAACAAACAATGGGCACCAACGAATATCCACGGTTACGCTTTGGTATCGGTAATGACTATCCTAAAGGAATGCAGGCAGATTTTGTACTGGGTAAATGGTTAAACAATGAAATTCCAATGGTTCAGCTAAAGATTGAAATGTGCATGGATATTATTGAATCTTTCATCGCCACGGGCCTTCCACAAACGATGACAACCGTTAACAAATTGTCATTTCGCCTGTAAATTTTCTTCGTTTATACATAATTGTTTATTTTATCTGATTTGTCTATATTCGCTGTTGTATTTGAATTTAACAACGCTAAACCATGAAGATAATTTGTGTAGGCCGCAATTATGTGGCACACGCCAACGAACTTGGCAACGACTTACCAGACGAACCGGTAATTTTTATGAAACCAAAGAGTGCATTGTTGCAGAGCCACACTCCTTTTTATTATCCCGAGTTTACGAACGAATTGCACTATGAATGTGAATTGGTATTGCGCGTTTCAAAAAATGGAAAATACATTCAGGAACGCCATGCAGCTAATTATTATAATGCAATCACTACTGGTATTGACTTTACAGCCCGCGATATACAAAATGAACTGAAGGCGAAGGGCCTGCCCTGGGAAAAGGCGAAGGCATTTGATAATTCAGCGGCAATCGGAAAGTTTATTGATATCATACCTGGATTCAATAAAAAAAATATCAATTTCAGTTTTTATAAAAACAAGGAGTTGGTACAGCAGGCCAATTCAAGCGAGATGATTTTTACCTTTGACTACATCCTGTCACATATATCTAATTATTTTTCCCTTAATATCGGCGACCTGATTTTTACCGGTACTCCTGCAGGTGTTGGTGAGTGTGTTGTAGGCGACGAATTGGAAGCTTTTATTGAGAAAGAAATGTTGCTCAAAATGGAAGTTAAATAAATTGAGTGCTATACTGCTTGCCTTAACTAATCGCCTACCTATCCTACATCCTCCCAGCCTGTTTTTCCATAATCTGGAATTTTCCAAAATATAAAAAAGATACATTGCTGCTTTGCATTTATGAGTAGGCTGTTTAGTTGCAACAGGAAGTGTTCAATGGCATCACGAAGCTGGATACGCGGCTAACAACATCCAAAAAACTGCAGTAAAAAGAATACATTATTTTTGATTATGGTGCAATACGATGTTTTATTAAAGGCGTACGAATTGATGTGTGTGGCGGCTGACTTGTCCAACACCTACGAGGCAAACAGGGCCAACTGTAAATATGTGCATGCCACCTCCCGTGGTCATGAGGCCATACAATTAGCCACCGCTTTTCAACTGTTGCCCTGCGATTTTGTTAGCCCTTATTATCGGGATGAATCAATGCTACTGGGTCTAGGCTTTACGCCGTACCAGCTAATGCTGCAGTTGTTGGCAAAGGGCGATGATATTTTTACGGGTGGGAGGGAGTATTATGCCCATCCTAATTATCGCGGGGAAGATAAACCCACCATCATTCATCAAAGTAGTG
>JBBQOJ010000087.1:0-7992 GCA_038330815.1 Chitinophagales bacterium
TTTTAAAACCATTATCATAATGCATTTCAATTAGTACTTTTAGCCAGCCTGTGCAGGGTTGGCTAATTTTTTTAAACCCTCAAAAATAAATACCAGCATATCTTTATCATCGATTTTTTGAAAAGGTACAGCACAGGTAAATAAAGCTGGTGAAGGGTTACAAATAAATGACAGTAGTAGGTTATTTTCGCCTAATAGTCTTTGCTTTTTTGAATATATTTTAAGGAAGCCTGAACGATAAATAAAATATAGATGAGTTACATCAAATTGATTTCATTATGAAAATTAAAACACTCTTTTTTCTCTTACTCACTGCACAGTGTTGCCTTGCCCAAATTGGAAAGTGGAGCATGTCAGCCAGAGGCCTGCCCTTGTACCAATACACTGGCGCTATACCCTTTAAAGCTCTGGATAAAGAAGGCAAGCCTGCAAAGTTGCCAGACGACCCTTATTTTTTATTGGGCAATTATAAAATGACTTTGTTCACCCATGCCAGTGGAAGGTATCAACTATTGACGGGTGAAAGGGCCTGGGCAAGAATTAATGCCGACAATGAACAAAAAAATTACGGTTGGAACGACGCAAAAATTGAATATGAAAACAACAAAGTAAAAAAGAAAATAAGTTTGGTGGGTACCAGTTCTTTTGGCGCAGGCAATAGTGTGCAAAAAAACTTTGGTGTTGGTTTTGCCCGGTACGAATATCAATTGGAAAATGGTATAACCTGTACAAGGATCATTTCAGTAAAACCATCGCAAAAAATCAATAGCGGCAACCCCGCTTTTGTAGTTACAGTGGCATTAAAAAACAGTAGTAGAAAAACAGTTGAGCTTACTTACCATGAAAGCATATTGCTGAATTATGTAATGGCAGCCATCCAGGTTACTGATAAAAAAGACAGGCCTGTTAATTATGAATCAACCATACATATTGATGGGGCTAAACAAATAGCAATTGCTGATTTTACCTGTAAAGCAAACCGTTTTTTAATATTTCCCTCAAAAGAAGAACGTTACCCTTACGACATTGCACCGGCATCGTTTTTTATGTACACAAAAAACGCTGGGGAAGGAAAATATGGCTCAATTGTTTCGGCTAATAACGATACACTCACCAGCGAAATATTTACTGCCCTCAAAGCAGGCGAAACAAAAACTTTTCAAATCATCATTGGCATAAAAGACAAAGACAGTTTCACTACAGTTCAACAACAGGTGGATGATGTGCTGGCTGGAGCAGAAATGAATAACCCATCGGAAGGATTGTTTGCCAGCCAATGGAAAAAAAGGCTACCCGATTTTTCAAAAGAACCAGATGAAGTGTTAAAAAGGGAAATGCTATGGCATGCGCATGTGGTAGAAGCATCGGCAAAATACAGCAGTTATTACCAGGAAACATTT
Organism: Chitinophagales bacterium; assembly: GCA_038330815.1. Classification (GTDB taxonomy): domain Bacteria; phylum Bacteroidota; class Bacteroidia; order Chitinophagales; family Chitinophagaceae; genus Ferruginibacter. The sequence goes on from JBBQOJ010000087.1 coordinate 1,401, forward strand.
ATTCCGCAGGGCTCTGTATATGCCTATAATTATGGTGACAATATCAGCAACCGTGATAACCTGCAGGCAATGTTGCCAGCCTGTTATACCAACCCGGCCCTTGCAAAATCCGCCATCCGTTATGTAATCAAACATTCTGGTGAGGATGGTGAAATAAAGCGTGGCAATGGCGGGTTTAGCTATTGGGCCAATTCTATTTACAAGGAAAGCGATGAGCAATTGTATTTTTTCAACAGCATGGCCGAATATTTATTGATCACAAAAGACTATGCATTTCTGAATGAAAAATGCGACTACTACCCTGCTGAAAATGGAAAGCAGGATAAGGTGCTGAATTTTCTAAAAAAATATTTTATTTATTTAAGGGATGAAGTAGGTGTTGGCAGCCACGGCCTGGTAAAAATACTAAACTCCGACTGGAGCGATAGTTTTTTACAGCAATATTCACCAAATAAATATCTCAATGCAGAATCGCACCTCAACACTGCAATGGTGCTGGCAATATTGCCCAAACTAATTGATGCTTTAAAACAATCGGGCAATGGGGATGCGGCAACGTTTATTGATGCATTAGAAAATTACCGATCAACTATTTCAACTGCATTCTTCAAAGATTTTGGCGATAGAAAATTCGCAGCCAGGGCCTACCTCAACAATTCCATAAAGTTTGGTTTAGAGGTGGTATGCCTGGAACCACAAGGGTACCTTTTACAAATTCCAGGTTTATCAATGGCCAGGAAAAAAGAAATTTATGAGTACGTAAAAAGTAAAACCTTTACTCCGGAACAGATTGGTTTTAGAATACGGGAAAAACCATTGTGGGACAAAAGAGCCGAAAGCGAAGATGGAGCTATTTGGTATGCCTTGGAGTACCCTGTTTTATTGGGTGTGGCCATGTTCGATAAAACCGAAGCAAAGGCACTATTAAAAGCATTTTCCTTTGAAATAAGTGGAGCCAAATATCCCAACTATTGGATGGGGCAATGGACGGCTGCTGATGATATTAATTCTTCGCTTTCGATACATGAAGGCTTGTACAGTTTTTGGGATGGCGGTGGCATGAAAAGTTATTTCCACGGCTATTGTTCTCACCCTCACACCTGGCCATTATTCTGTTACTATAAATTGAATGAATAAACTTTAAGGTCAATTGCGATAAGAAAAGCAAGGTTTTATGCAAGGACCAACTACTTTAAAAAAGCGTTTCCTGCAGCTCTTTCAAAACCTATAAGGTCTTTGATGGGTCCACAGGTTAAACGACCCAGGTACATTTAATAGCTATTGCCGCAATGTGCTTCTGAAGACCTTATAGGTTTTATGCAGGGACCAACAACTTTAAAAAATGGTTTCTTGCAACTCTCCAAAAACCTATAAGGTTTAGGCTGAGTTTATGAATTTGAACAGCCATGATTTAATTTAAAGCTATTGCCGCAACGGCTATTCAAAACCTTACAGGTTTATACAGCGTTCCCCCAAAACTTATAATTCAATAAGGCTTTACCTGGTTAATCAGCATGCCAATATAAAAGCCATTGCCGAAATGTGCTTCTGAAGACCATATAGGTCCTTATAGGTTTAAGAAGAATTATTCAATATTCAAAAGTTGTTATTTGACCCCCTACCAAACTATTCACTATTTCAACTTTATACACTATCACAATAATATTTGCGACTGCGCAGTAACTGGGGGTGGCAATTCTTTTTCATCCAGCATATCCCGCAAATCTATCTCAATGGTACGGCTGATATTGGTAATGGGCACATCATTGGCGCTTCCCTCAAATGGATTTTCGGTACTTTCCCCAATTCGCTCCATTAAATAAAATACCCAGCTCACCACCAGGGAGCAGGGCACGGTACCCCAGATAAACCATTCCCCATGTTCTTCAGCAAGCCTGGCAAATTCCTGCAATATTCCAAAGGGAAGTATGGTTACAAACAACCGGATAAACATTTGATTAATGGTGGCAAACTGCCTTGGATAAGGAAAATTTTTGATTCGTTCGCTACGGCCCTGGTGATCGTACAACTGGCCCAAAATTTTTTCCAGTTCTATAAAATTCAATGCAGATAATTTATCTTCCACTGTTAGCCTTTTAAGATGGCCTGACTGCAGTGCAAGTTATTGAGTAGCCCTGTTTTTTTTGGTTAAAATATATTCCTGTTCTCCGACTGTTAAAAATTTAGCCAGTTCAGTTTCCAATGGTATTACTTTTTCACTAACAGTAAACCTGCCGTTGGCATATTCACTGTTACTTTTCAACCGGGCATTTTCCCAGGCCCGGGGTTCCCGCAGCTGGTAGCGCAAGGCGGTAACCCATGCCAGGTGGCGATAGAACAACACCTGCACAGCGCCCTTATCCTCCTCCACCATATCTTTTACCATAATGGCCCAGGTGCGACTGCTATTGATGATACTGCCCCAAATTTGCCTTGCTTCCCACAGGCGGCTATAGGTTTGTGTGTTTTTAAACCCTACCACAAATGCTGCTGCCGTGCCTACAAGGCCGATGGCTACCCATGGAATGACCAGCCAATGCAGGTCCAAAAAAAAGTAGAGCGCAGTGGGAATAAATGCCACCACCGCAAATAGGTAAATATCCCTTCTTGTCCAATACAATACCTCTGCTAACTGGAATCGCCTGCCCGCATGCATATGATAAAATTTAAAGGATGAATGGCTTTGCAGGTGTTATATACCATGCATCTACGCCGATACTCCGCCTGCACTAATGTAGGAAGTTTTGAGGAATCTGATTTTAATTGTATACAGGAAATAAACAAAATTAACGCTCCTAAGATTTATTATTTTCCTTCGTTTGTCAAAGCCTGCTAATAACATTTTCTAAATTTTATTCACTAATCCATGCATAAAAGAGACGATATGGCACACCCTATTACCCTATTTATGCAACACAATAAAATTGCATTTTTGGAGTTATCACTTAAGCTATCCTTGATCCTGCCAATAGAACCGCAAGCGTTTGTTGCCCGGTAGTGGCAAGTTGACTATAGTTGGGGGGGCTTTAAGTTGTTGTTCATATTAGATCTGGATTAACAATGAAACCTATCTAAGTCAGGCAAACTATGAAAAATAAACTCCATACCCAATCACCGCATAGCGCAATACCTTTCCTGCCGTCTTACACGCATTATTATTTGCCTAGCCAATTATTAATACCTGGTCATTTCTTTCCATCTTCCACCTTTAGCCATCAAATTTCAGTACGCACATGAGCCAATACAAATCCAACCGGTAGAAAAAGACTTGCCAACATAAACAACTTCTATGAAAAAAACTTTACTTCTCTTCCTTTTTTTAAAGTTTATCGTTGTTCAGTCCCAAATCACCACCCCTGAAGTAAGGGGGAATTTTGGCGTAGAGGCAGACCTTAGTTCCAACTATTTTAACAATGCCGTGTCAGATTCGGTAGATGACTGGTTTAGTAACGGCCACGCTGGTGGAGGAGATTTTATAATTGACACTATGGGTGCAGCGGCCATTTTGGCTGGTTATAATAGCAACCCGGCTACCCGGTCGATGTCTTTTTCGAGGTTAATGCGTCAATCACCTTATGCTGTAGTAAATAACAGGTTGTTATTAGATGCAGTTTTTCACAGGGACTTTCATGGCAATGATTCAACAGTGTTTGCATCTGGAAGCAACAAAAACGGAATGAGCCCGGTATCCTGGAACTGTCCTATATCACAAGGCATCCCTGACAAAAATGATATCCTGGATGCGTTCACTCATGTAAGGAGAGCGGGACCTAATGTAACCGACTCTTTATGGATGTTTGCCGGCATATCTATTGAAAATACTACCGGCAGCAGGTATTTTGATTTTGAATTATACCAAACTGATTTTGCATATAACCGGACTACACAACAGTTTACCGGTTATGGCCCGGATGCGGGGCACACTACCTGGAAATTTGATGCCCTGGGCAATGTAATAACGAGTGGCGATATTATTTTTACCGCAGAATTTAGTAGCTCCTCCATTACGCTGGTAGAGGCGAGGATTTGGGTGAATAAGCAATCCCTAAACATTATTCCAACAACATTTAAATGGGGGGGCGATTTTGATGGTGATGGGGCGCATGCGACTTATGGTTATGCCAATATTCTGCCTAAAACAAACGGCGATTTTTATACCGGGATACAGAATACGATAGCAACCTGGGCCGGACCTTTTAGCCTCGTGAGGGTAAACAACGATGTTGTTACCAACTACCTCCCTCGCCAATTCATGGAATTTTCCATTAATCTTACCAAGCTCGGCATTGAACCAGCTTCTTTTTCTAGCAATGCCTGTGGTACACCATTTAGAAGAGTGCTCATTAAATCAAGGTCTTCCACGTCGTTTACGGCAGAATTAAAAGATTTCATAGGTCCATTTAAGATGTTTGATTATCCTAAAGTAGATGCCGGCACTGCGTTGCAATATTACTGCGGAGCTTCAATGCCTGTTACCGCTTTAAATGTGGTTAACCCAATTGGTACTTCTATTTATACCTGGAACACCCCAGATGGTAATATTGTGGGAGCTACTTCAGGTGTTAGTATCAATGTAGATAAGCCAGGCACTTATTATGTAACCCATCAATTGCACTCCCAATGCCCTGTTTTTGCCATGGATACGCTTTCTATATATTTCGATGCTACCTGTACTGTACTCGATTTTTCCATCAGGCAATTTAACGCCAGGCAGGTAGGCCAGGAAGTGGAACTAAATTGGGTACTTACAAATAATGAGGCCGCAGCCCAATGCGACCTTGAATACAGTGAGGATAATCGAGTGTTTAAATTTCTTACGCAAATATCAACCAACGACCAGAATGGAATTGCGGAGTATCGATTCCGTTGCCTTCCCTTTGCAAAAACACCATTCGTTTTTTATCGTTTAAAAATAAAAGGGAAGACTGGTAGTGTTAAATACAGTGAGGTAGTAAAATCAATATCCCTAAACAGCCTTGCCAATGCTGCCCGTATTTTTCCTAATCCGGCACAGTCAGGAGCTTCATTGATCCTCGAATCAAATGAAAATACTACCATGGATATCGACCTGTTCGAATCAACGGGCAGATTCATCAACACGGCGCGGGTTCAGGTAACAATTGGGAAAAACGTACTACCACTTAATGCACTGCCCTCTTTACTACCTGGCATTTACTTTTTAAAAATCAAAGACAGTAAAAAAAATATCCGGCATTTATTAAAATTTACCATCGCCTCCAGTACCAGGTGATCCACGGATTTATCAACGAGGCATCAAGATATTTGTCACAGACTACACTTTGATATTGTCGGCGTTGCTGATCATTCCCCAATTATTACCTGGCACTGGTGGTGATACCGCCCTTGCGGCTATCCACCTTAATAGTATACGCTGCATTACCCTGAACAATCCACCGCACGGTAACCTGTCCCATTCCGGGAATATTGTCTACCTCGATGGTCTGCGGATTGTTTTTTTGCTCCACTGCAGCAGCCGGGTTCTGGTTGTCTACTGTCATCCCTGCGATTACTGTTGGCCCACTAATGGCGATGTAATCCGGTCTTTCAATCTTGTACTTCAGGTCCTGGCTGCTATGCGTAGGCATCAGTCGCTTGTTGGCAATCACCGCGGTAATTTCTTTGAGGCCACCACCCAGGTCTTTTTCCATCACGGTATCAATTTCCAGCCTGGGGGTATGATAGGCATGGAATACGGTAAAAGCCATGTTCCGATGTGCATCGCTCTCCAGCAAAAAACCGGGATGCATGCGGGTAAAATTTTTTTTAAACCCGCCAATTTCAATCTTACCATATTGTGGATGGTCATAAGGATGCCATTCAACAAAGGCATCCTTAAACAAAAGGTAACGGTCAAATTTAAACGTAGTTTCATCATTTAGTTCGCGGGTGGCATCTGAATTAAACAACAGGTAAGGCGTCCATAACTCATTTGAAAAAGTGTAGATGCCGCGGCCACCATAGAACCAGTCGAGTTCGCCACCAAAAACAGAATAAAGATCTTTATACACCACCAGGTATTTGTATCCTGGTATAATTTCTTCCCCTTTCTTGCCCAATACATCATACACCTGAACATCAGCGGAATTGTAGGTAGTTACATCCTCCGCTGCACCCGGCCCGCGCAGTATCATGCCGCCTGCATTGTGAAAGGATTGCCCAGCGGCGATATTGGGATGCTTCATTACAAATTCCATTACTGCCCTGTTTTCCGGCAGGGAGAAAGGATATTTATAGGCGCCGTTTTGAATATTATTCGGCTGCCAGTTCCAGCCCCAGTCGCGGTTTGGATCGTATTCAAATTCCGCTCCGTCTTCATTCACAAGCCCATCGCCATCATTGTCTATTCCTTCTTCGCCCAATAATTCGTAATCGCCTCTCTCATCAGCAGCCACCTCGATCATCCTGTTGGGGTTGGCTGGGTCTACCTTATAACGGCCATTCGGATTTTTACGACGCATCTGCACAATATTACCATCTCCGTCAAGGTCATCATACCCGTCTTCATCCACCAATCCGTCCATATCATTGTCAACCGGAATGGTACCTGACCGGGGTGAGTTTGGACTGTTGG
>JBBQOJ010000088.1:0-7983 GCA_038330815.1 Chitinophagales bacterium
GGTCCGTTCGATTTTACCTCCGCAACCAAAATTGGCGAACGGATTAATTCGGTGCCAGGGGGATACGACCACAATTTTGTGTTGAATGCAGATTCCTCGCTCCGTAAAGTGGCTACCTTAACGGATAGTGCCTCCGGCCGTAAACTGGAAGTGTTTACAACCGAACCGGGGATACAGTTTTACTCAGGCAATTTTCTCGACGGAACATTAAAAACCAGCGCAGGAAAAGTGATCAATAAACACACGGGCCTTTGTCTTGAAACACAGCACTTTCCCGACTCGCCTAACCAGCCGGCATTTCCTTCCACCTTATTATTGCCGGGAAATACCTATCATACCGTTACTGTTTATAAATTGAGCACTAACAGGTAAGCATCCAAATAGTAAACTTGTAAAACAAAAAATATGAAATTTTTTATCGACACCGCAAACCTGGCTGATATACGTGAAGCCAACGAATTGGGTATCCTGGATGGTGTTACCACCAACCCTTCCCTGATGGCGAAAGAAAGCATTAAAGGGGAGGCCGCCATTGCCAATCATTATAAAACCATTTGCGAAATTGTTGATGGCGATATCAGTGCGGAAGTGTTAGGGACTGATTTTGATACCATCGTAGGCGAAGGGAAAAAACTGGCCGCCATACATCCAAATATCGTTGTAAAAGTACCTATGATCAAGGATGGTGTTAAAGCCATTAAGTGGTTTACCGACAATGGTATCAAAACAAATTGCACCCTTGTATTTAGTGCCGGCCAGGCCATCCTGGCTGCAAAAGCAGGCGCTACCTATGTATCTCCGTTTATCGGCCGTATTGATGATAGCGGTTGGGATGGTGTTCAATTGATTGCCCAGATCAGTAATATCTATAATATACAGGGATTTGAAACAGAGATTCTCGCTGCGTCTATCCGTAATGGTAACCATATCATTGCCTGTGCCGAAGCGGGTGCCGACGTGTGTACCTGCCCGCTTAGCTCCATACTTGCACTGTTGAAGCATCCGTTGACCGATATTGGATTAAAGCAATTTTTGGCAGATGCTGAAAAGATGAAATAATAAATTCACCAACTATAAAAACCAGCCAGTACTAACCTGGCTGGTTTTTTATTAGGCAATGGTGTCGGGTAGATTTGTAAAAGTGATATTGTAAAATACCATCAAACCGGGTTACGCTTTTCCTGGTTAAGAGATCACCTGCTTGCTGTTGCTTAATGTCATAAAAGATTTCCATTGACAGTTATAATAAAAAATAAATATTTGTACAGCTAATATTTCATAGATACATTTGCATCTTTCAATATATCAGTATGGATTTAAAACAACTGGAAAAAATATGTAAAGCAATGGGCGATATTACCCGGCTGAGAATACTGGCCGAAATGTCGGAGCGGGGTGGCACCATACAATGCGCCAGGATCATTGAATTTACGGAACTGGCGCAGCCCTCGGTGAGCCACCACGTTAAAAGCCTGGTAGAAGCTGGTCTTATCGAACAGGTAAAAGATGGACGCAATTATACCTACTCGCTTAATAAGGTGTTGATTTCCCGGCTTAGTAAAACAGTGGAACAATTGGCAATGTCTCCCGCCGCGAATGAGGAAGCGGGTTGATTCAAATGATTGGATTTTTGCATGCCAGCCTGCAAAAATGGTCAGCCTTTTACTTGCGCCAGTTCTTTTTATGCTAATATTTTGTAGCATACCCGTAGCGTTTTCTTACTTGGAATTAATGTTTTTTAAATTATAATAACCTAGTTTACTATGATGCATCGTTCAGTAAGGCAACGCCTACCGGTGGCTTCCCTTACCTTACTAATCCTATTCTTTCATCCTGCTTTTTTGGTAGCACAGGTTAATGCGCGGGATAGTTTACTAGCTGAGGTTACTCTTAAAAATGCCATCGATTATGCCATCATCCACCAACCCATCATACAACAGTCACTGCTCGATCAGGAACTGGTGGAAGCCAATATAAGGAGCCGGCTTTCGGAAATGTACCCACAACTGAATTTCAATTACCTGCTTCAGCATAATTTCATTATTCAAACTGCGGTGATTGCTGGCAATAATGTGAAACTAGGGGTCAATAATACATCAGCCGGGCAATTCAGTTTTTCACAAAACATTTTTAGCAGGGATGTTTTGCTGGCCAACCGCACCAAATCAACACTACGCGAACAGGGACGCCAGGTAACCAGCAGCAATAAAATTGACATTGCGGCCGATGTTGCCAAAGCCTTTTACGATGTACTGTCTACCATGCAGCAACTGCGTATTTCAAATGAAAATATTGTACGGATTGAACGCAGTTTGAAAGACGCCTATAACCAGTATACCGCCGGCATAGCAGACAAGATCGATTACAAAAGGGCTACCATTACCCTTAACAATACCAATGCGGATAAACGAAGCAATGAATCGCTGCTGGATGCCAAACTGGCCTACCTGAAAGCGATGATGGGGTACCCCAATAGTGGTAAACTCAACATTGTTTACGATAGCAGCCAGGTGGAAAAAGAAATTCAGCTGGATACCCTAACCAAGCCGGACTACCGGTTACGGATAGAGTATAATTTATTGGAAACACGCCAACGCTTATTGGAGTACAACGTTAAATACAATAAATGGAGTTACCTGCCCAACATCAGCGCCACTGGTGCCTATAACCTGAATTTTCAAAACAATGATTTTAACAAATTGTACAACAACAATTTTCCTAACTCATTTGCTGCGGTCTCCCTTGGCTTCCCCCTTTTCCAGGGTGGCAAACGTAAAGCGGATACCAGGATCGCCCAGCTCGATCTGCAACGCAATAACCTGGAGATCGTTAACCTGCAAAACAATATCAATGCAGGGTATGCGCAGGCCCTGGCGATGTACAAAAGCAACCTTCAATACTACCTGGCATTGAAAGAAAACCTGGCGCTGGCCAGGGAAGTGTATGATGTGGTTCAGTTGCAATACCGCTCTGGAATTAAAACCTACCTCGAAGTGATCACTGCCGAAACCGACCTGCGTACTTCCCAGATTAATTACTATACCGCCATTTACCAGCTGCTGTCAAGCAAGGTAGATGTGCAAAAGCAACTGGGACAAATAATCTATTAACCATAACCAAGTAACACAAAAAATAAATATTAGTCCATGCATTTATCCGCTATTTATAAATATGGAATTGTTGGCAGCCTCTGGCTGCTGGCAGGCTGCAACAATAATAAGGCACCTGTACCCCAGGCACCTCCACCTGTAAAAGTTACCCTGCACGAAGTGCAGTTAACCGATGCTGTTTATTATGATGAATACCCAGCCACTGTTACCCCGTTGAGCGAGGTAGAATTGCGGCCCCAGGTGAGCGGCTTTATCACCGGTGTTCATTTTAAAGATGGCGACCGGGTACGCAAAGGGCAACTGTTATATTCCATTGATGCGCAATTGTACGCCGCCAATTACCAGCAGGCCATTGCCAACCTTAAAGTGCAGGAAGCCAATATCAACAAGGCGCAAAAAGATGCAGACCGCTACCATGAACTGGATAAAAACGATGCGGTAGCCAAGCAACTGGTTGACAATGCAGATGCGGCGCTGGAAGTTGCTAAAAAACAAGCGGATGCTTCCCGTGCCAATATGCAGGCGGTGCAAACAAGTGTTCGCTACACCCGGGTGTACGCTCCCTTCAACGGGGTAATTGGTATCTCCGCGGTTAAAACGGGTACGGCGGTAACTGCCGGTCAAACCGTTCTTAATAATATTTCTACCGACCGCGACCTGGCGGTAGATTTCAATATCGACCAGAGTGAAATTTTCCGATTTAGTACGTTACTAAGCGAAAAGCAACCTACTGGAGATTCTACTTATACACTTGCCTTTGGTACGGCCATTTACCCTTACCCGGGAAAGATATCGTTGCTCGACCGGGCTGTCAATCCACAAACCGGCACTATTAAAGCAAGGCTGGTATTTCCTAATCCAAAGAGCCAGTTGATTGCTGGTATGAATGCTACGGTGCGCATTAAAAATAGATCGGGCGCAGGCGCAGTGTTAATTCCTTATAAAGCCGTAACGGAACAACTCGGAGAATTTTTTGTCTACGTACCTAACGACAGCAATAAAGTGTCGCAACGTAAACTGGCCTTAGGCAAACCCATTGGTACCAATATACTGGTAAAGCAGGGGCTGCAGGCTGGCGAGAAAATCGTAGTGGAAGGTGTTCAGAATTTACGGGAAGGTGCCATTTTTACCACCGCCGAAGCTCCGCCGGCAATGCAAAAAAAATAAGCCATCCCCGGGCAGCTCCGGGCGATTTAAAGAAAGCAAGTAAGATAATGATAGCAGAAACTTTTATAAAACGGCCCGTAACCGCCATTGTGATTTCCATCGTAATTGTGCTGGTAGGAATCATCGCTTTAACCACCCTGCCGGTGGCCCAGTACCCCGATATCACGCCACCCACCGTTTCTATTAACGGCAGTTTCATTGGGGCAGATGCGCAAACGGTGGAGCAAACCACCACCACGGCCATTGAAACCCAGGTAAATGGTACGCCAGGCATGACTTATATCGCCAGTACCAGTACAGCAAGTGGCCAGAGCAGCATTAATGTAAACTTCGAAATTGGTACCGATGTAAACATTGCTGCACTGGATGTACAAAACCGGGTAAGTGTGGCGCAGCCTTCCCTGCCGGATGCGGTAAAGCGTTTAGGCCTGACCGTTCGTAAGCGCAATCCTAGCATTATGGTGGCGCTGGCATTGTACTCACCCCAGGGCACACACGACGCTAATTTTTTAGGCAACTATGCCAATATCTATTTAAAGGATGCCCTGCAACGCGTAAAAGGGGTGGGCGACATTGTTTCCCGTGCCGACGAATTTGGGATGCGCATCTGGCTGAATCCTGAAAAGTTAGCCAACCTTAGCATGACCACCTCGGACATCACTGCTGCCCTTACCGAACAAAACCTACAAGTAGCTGCCGGTACGGTAGGAGGGAATCCGCAACCTGCACAACAAACATTTGAGTACAGCGTGCTCACCAATAGCCGTATCAACACCAAACAACAATTTGAAGAAATCATCGTGCGCACCGTGCCCAGTACCGGCACCGTTGTTTACCTTAAAGATGTTGCCCGGGTTGAACTGGGGAAATTTGATTATGGCAGCAACGCCTTTGTGAACGGTAAACCCGCCGCTTTTGTATTAATTTACCAGGCACCGGGCGCCAATGCGCTCGAAACATTCGATGGTATCAATAAAGCGCTGGTAAATCTTAAAAAAACCTTTCCCAAAGACATCGATTACCTGTTGCCACTCGAAACGGTATCGGTGGTAAAAGTCTCTATCAACGAAGTGCTACATACGTTGGTGGAGGCATTGATACTGGTGGTACTCGTTGTATTCCTTTTTCTCCAGAACTGGCGCGCCACCCTCATCCCGGTGTTGGCCATTCCGGTGTCATTGATTGGTACTTTTATATTTTTTATTCCCTTCGGTTTTACGATCAACACGCTTACCCTCTTTGCCTTTGTACTGGCCATTGGTATCGTGGTGGATGATGCCATCGTAGTAGTAGAAGCCGTGCAACACTATATAGATCATGCTAAACTATCTGCTAAAGAAGCTACCCGCAGGGCGATGAAGGATATCTCGGGGCCGGTAATCGCCATTGCATTAATACTTGCCGCCGTATTTGTACCGGTAGGTTTTATCCCTGGGATTGTGGGAAGGCTGTACCAGCAATTTGCCATTACCATTGCCGTATCGGTATTGATTTCAGCATTTGTGGCCCTATCGTTAACTCCGGCCTTGTGTTCCATCATGCTGAAGCCCACCAAGGATGCCTCAGCGAAACAAAACCTGGTGGATAAATTTTTTGCCTGGTTCAATAGGGTATTTGGCAGAATGACCAATTCTTATACCCGTGGCGTTGCCAAATGGATTCGGGCAACACCCATGGTATTGATCATGCTGGTGTGTTTGTTTGTTGGCTTGTTTTTCCTTTTTAAAAATAAGCCCTCCGGATTTATACCTTCTGAGGATGAGGGCCGGTTGTTTGTTACGTACGAAATGCAGGAGGCAACTTCTACCACACGGAGTAAAGAAATGTTGCTTACGGTAATGAAACGGGTACAGGCCATTCCGGGTGTAAATACCGTTGGTGGTTTGGCCGGCTTAAACATCATTAGTTTCAGTAATAAATCCAATGTGGGTACCATGTTTGTAAACCTGCATCCCTGGGACGACAGGAAAAGCAAGGAGCTGCAATTACAGGGCATTATTGCAGAAATACAAAAAAGAACGGCCGATATAAAAGATGCAAGGATCATGGCCATTGCACCACCTGCCATCCCCGGCCTGGGCGCCACTGCAGGTTTTACGTTTGAATTACAACAAACCACCAGCACGGATGATATCAAGCAATTTGAAGTGGTAGCACGAAACTTTTTGGCTGCCGTTAATCAGCGGCCCGAAATTGGCGGCGCCTACACCTTCTTTACCACCCGTACACCAGGCTACCAGGTGAATGTTGACAAGGAGAAAGCAAAAAAACTGGGCGTGTCGGTAGCGGATGTGTATAGTACCATTTCCACTTTACTCGGTAGTAGTTATATCAATGATTTTAATTTGTATGGTAGAAATTTCAGGGTAGTGGCCCAGGGCGATAGTACTTATAGGTCGTCCATTGATGAGTTGGGTAAATACTATGTTCGAAACAGCGCGGGAAGTATGATTCCGTTAAGCTCCCTGGTCACCACCAGGGTAATAGAAAGCCCTTCGCTGATTTCGCATTACAATATTTACCGTTCCATTACCATCAACGGTTCACCTAAACCGGGTATCAGCAGCGGGCAGGCAATTGACGCCCTGCGGGAGGTAGCAGCACAAACCCTGCCTACCGGCTACGGGTACGAGTTTTCGGGGCTTAGCCGGGAGGAAATAAAAGCAGGGGATAGTACCGTAACCATCTTCGTTATCTCCATTGTGTTTGTATTCCTGTTTTTAGCGGCCTTGTATGAAAGCTGGTCTGTACCGTTTTCTGTATTGTTCGCGGTGCCCATCGGAGCATTTGGCTCCATCCTTACGCTTACCTTTTTACCCTCACTTACAAATAATGTGTATGCGCAAATTGGCCTCATTACCCTCATCGGACTGGCGGCGAAGAATGCCATTTTGATCGTGGAGTTTGCGAAGGAACGCGTAGACAGGGGGGTGGAAGTAACAGCGGCCACGCTCGAAGCGGTGAAACTGCGTTTACGCCCAATCGTTATGACCTCCCTCGCCTTTATATTGGGGGTGTTGCCACTGGCCTTTGCCAGCGGTGCCGCAGCAGAATCGCGTAAAACAATTGGCTGGACGGTATTTGGAGGAATGATCGCCGCTACTACACTGGCAATATTTGTGGTACCGGTATTATTTGTTGCCATCACCAAATTGTCTTATGGCAAAAAATTGAAACGGTTACAGGATGAAAAAAGAAGGGAGAACGAACTGGACCAGTCCATCATCGATGGCCATATTGGCTAACAAACAAAAGGAGCCAGCACAGTAACCTGGTAAGAGCAGCTACGCGGTTCGTTTCGGGCGTCAGCTAAAAAAACGAATTACCAATAAGCGCACCCGCTATGGAAAAAACCTATATCGAAGACAGGGAATTTGAGCAGCTGGATTTCACCACCACGGAATTATCACCGGGGGAGTATGAAAAATGCAGCTTTGTAAATTGTAATTTTTCCGGTTGCAACCTGGCCGGCTTTAATTTTTCGGAATGCGAATTTAGCAGTTGTAATTTAAGCCTGGCGGAAATCACTAAAACAGGTTTCCAGGATATTCAATTTACCGGCTGTAAATTATTGGGGTTGCAATTTAACCGGTGCAGTGATTTTCGGTTTACAGTTACCTTTAACAACTGCCTGCTCAATTTATCTTCCTTTTATAAACGGAAGATAAAGAAGATTCACTTTAAAGATTCAAGTCTGCACGAGGTG
>JBBQOJ010000089.1:0-7979 GCA_038330815.1 Chitinophagales bacterium
TCCCACAAATATCCATGCCCCGATATCCGGCATGGAATAAGCGCCAAAATTCAATAATTGTTTAGAGCCAATCAGCGGCGGCTGGTAAGCCATCCCGGGAACAATGATGGCTGCCTCCGGGTTAAGGTCGTGCCCATAAGCATATTCCCACCTCCAGAAATCAACCATCGCCAATATTCCAAACAATACAAAGAGGATGCATAAAAAATTCATCCATCTTCTTTTTGCTAACAGGGCAGCGAGCATAAACAGGGCAGCAAAAACAATAATAAGAACGGGTAGCACTTTAAATTCTACAAAGTCATCCGTATGCAATGTTTTCATACCGATGTAGTGATTAAGCCCGTTAATAATGTCCACATTTCCTGCCAGTTTATTGGCAAATATCAGTAACCGCAATCCCTCCGGGTATTGTGGAGCCATCAGGTCGATTCTCCATACCGGCGTAAATAATACAATCAGTAAAGCAAGGCCGCTTATAAAAAGCAATATCCTCGATAGGGTGGTGATGGTATTTTTTTTCATAATCGTTCGGTTGATCTCATACAAGTCGGGTAGCATAGCTAATGTAAACGGTAAAGCGCGGCGGCATAGCTTTTAACTACTTTCCCAAGGCAATCTCCCGTCCTGGTACTTCCGCCGTTCCATAATGTTACCCTTACCCGCTGAAACAATTACTATTTCACGGTAGCCGAATCTGCCTTTGGCATATTGGTACCGGTACTGAAGGTTAGCGGTACGTTACTGCCGGCAGGGGATACCCGTACATAGCCCGACATTTCCTGGTGCAATGCACTGCAGAAATCTGTGCAATACATCGGGTACATGCCCACTTTTTCCGGCACCCATTTTAGCGTGGTGGTTTCACCTGGCATTACTAATAGCTCGGCATTGATGGCGCCTTTTATGGCGAATCCATGTGGTACATCCCAGTACTGCTCTAGGTTGGTAGTATGGAAATACACTTCGTCACCCACCCTGATACCTTCGATATTATCCGGTGTAAGATGCGAGCGGATCATGGTAAGGTAAACATGCACTTTCTTACCGTCTCTCACCACTTTGGCAGCAGCTTCTCCTTTGGCCACATAAGGATGGTTATTATCTTCAATTTTAAAGAACTTAATAGAGTTGTCGCGAATCAACGCAGCAGGCACGGCCTGTGCATAATGGGGCTCCCCGATGGTTGGATAGTCGAGTATCAATTGCATTTTATCTCCGCTGATATCATACAACTGTGCGCTTTGCGATAATTCCGGACCGGTGGGCAGGTAACGGTCCTTGGTAATTTTATTGTAGGCTATTAAATATTTACCGGTGGGTTTCCTGGTGTCGCCGCCGGGCACCATTAAATGGCCCACTGAATAATAGGTGGGTACCCTGTCCAGTACTTTTAAATCTTTTACGTTCCATTTTACCACCTCGCTCGATACAAACATGGACGTATAAGCATTGCCCTTGTCATCAAACTCGGTATGCAGTGGGCCCAAACCAGGCTTTTTAACCTCACCGTACAAGGCCGCATCGTATTTAATTACTGGGATACCTTCATAATCGCCTTCAAATGCTTTATCGGCGATTGCCTTCTGAATTTTATCAAAACTAAATACGGGGATAAGCGCAGCCAATTTTCCACTGCCAACGATGTATTCACCGGTTGGATCTACATCACAACCATGGGGCGACTTCGGACAGGGGATCATATAAACCAAACCCGGGAAATCTTTCAGGTCGAGTACCGTTACTTCGTTTTTGATGGTAGAAGTGGCAGTATGTGTTTTTTCATCAAAGCGGTTGCTTGCATATTTTACCGCTTGCTTGCGTCCTTTGCCTGCTTTAATTAATTCTTCTGCAACTTTCCAGTTGATGGCCATGATAAAATCTTTATCCCGCCGGGAGGCGTTTACTTCCAGTAAGGTATTGGCCTGTTCGGTGTTGTAGCAACTAAAGAAAAACCATCCATGCGATTTGCCTTTTCCTGCATGGCTCAGGTCTAAATTAACCCCAGGGCCCTGTAATTGAAAAGCAATATCCATATTGCCATTGTCTTTATTGATACTGATAAAACTGATGGTGCCTTTAAAATTTTGTTTATAGGTATTGATGGGTACATCCCCGCTTTTATCATCCGGTGGAATACTAAACCGGGTACCTGCTACCAGGTATTCAGAATTTTCTGTAATAAAAGGAGAAGAGTGATTACCACCACTATTGGGCAGTTCGAGTATTTCAGTAGTGCGAAAAGTGGTAAGGTCTATCCGCGCAACCCTTGGCGTATTATTGCCATTGGCGAAAACCCAACGGCCATCAATTTCACCATTTGTTTGCGACATGGATACGTGGTGCAGATCGTCCCAGGGCACTTCACCATGCGAGGTGTTTAACATGGGTTTGGTCTCTTCACTGTAGCCCCAGCCTTTTTCCGGGTCAACCGAAAAAACAGGGATTACCCGTAACAACCTGCCACTGGGGATTCCGTACACCGACAGCTGGCCGCTAAAGCCACCTGATACGAAGTTGTAAAATTCATCATATTTGCCAGGTGCTACATAGGTTTTGGCGGCTGCATCACCACTTACGGCAGAGCCAACATTTTTGGGCTTACAAGCGTTGAGGGTAAAAACGAATGCGAGGGCAGCCAGGGCCAGCGCATTGTGACAGGTATATTTCATTTTGTAGGAATTTTAATGTATTGCGATTGATAGAACAATCGTTTTGGTTATTCAATGTTGAGTATAGTACTCCTTTTAAGCAGGCAACACCGGCTTTTACCTGGAATTAAATGTTGGGCAGGGGCTATCCGGGTGTATGGTCATCATCAAGGGTGAAAGCGCATCTTCCAGCGGCTTATTTTACGCCATCATTTTTGCGCATAAATTCAACCAGGTTCCGTGCTTCATCATCAGCAATATTTTGATTGGGCATACGAACCAGGCATAATTCAAGTTGTGCCTGTACTTTTGGATCCTTGTCAATCATTGCATCTGTATTAGTTACAAAATTCATGATCCATTCGGGTGTATGCCTTGTTGAAACACCGGCCCAACCAGGGCCCACCAGTTTTTCATCCGTTAGTTTGTGGCATCCGCTGCACTTTACCTCGTATACTTTCTCACCAGCTGCGGCCTTGCTCACATCTAAGGAACTTCCCACGTCTACATTTGTAAATTTACCTTCGCCACGTTTTGGATCATAGGTAGCCACATCACCTGCAGTTTCGGTGGTATTGTTCACTGTTTCACCTTCCTGCGTGTTTGAATTTGAATTTGGATCACCTCCACAGGAGGTCATGACTGCAGCCACAAGGCCCAATAGTACCAGTTTTTTCATGATGTTTGACAGTTTAAGTAATAGTTTAGTATCACAAGATTAGCGGAGGATTACTTGCTATTTTATGCGTTGAGTCATATTTGATGAAATTCACGTTTTTTATATAAAAGATAGCAGGGCACGATAATTGACCCCGCCAGCGTATGATATCCCTGTACATTTACACTACCGGGTTAATAAAAGGCTTAATATGATATCAATCATGTTGGCGGTTAAGTCTTGTCATACTTCACAATACTGGCAATGGATATTTTTGATTTTATTTTCAACTATAACCGATTACAAATGATTGACATTGATTTGTTGCTTGCATGGGGTGCTGCCTATAAAAAGGTAAGAGCAGGTGAAATCATTTTTATGGAAGGTCATTCCTGTTCCTTTTACCATCAATTGGTAAGTGGCAATGTAAGGTGGGTGAATGTGAGTGATGAAGGAAAAGACTGTATTCTTTCTATTATTGAACCCGGTGAATCCTTTGGGGAATATCCCCTTTTTGATGATGGCCCTTATGCTGCAACTGCCATCGCTGAAGAAGACAGTATGATAATACGGCTGCACAAGCCCACCTTCCTCGAATTATTAAAAGAAAACAACACATTAAATTTCTCGTTTACCCAATTGTTATCAAAACGCATCCGGTTTAAACTCTCGGTAATAAAATCTTTTGCATCGCATTGCCCCGAAAAAATAATCGCTAACCTGCTGAATAACCTGAAAACGGAGCATAAAAATTTTTGCAGCAATTGTAACCAGCTCAAGTTAACGAGGCAGCAAATTGCGGACATGACGGGGCTAAGGGTAGAAACCGTTATCCGCACGATGCGCACCATGCATGAAAAGGGCGAACTGGTAATTTCAAAAGGCAAAGTGTATTGCAATGATATGATTGAAGTCATAATGGATTAAGTTCCTTTGATTTTATTTTGGTAAAAATTGCATGAATCAACCGCAGCGTCGCTGGCTGGCCATATCCTTTTTTAACCTGTTGCTGGTAGCCGCGCTGGGGGTATTGATGCGTTACAAAATTGAATTTCATCTTCCCCTGGTACAGCAGAAATACGCATTGCACAGCCATTCTCATTTTGCTTTCTCCGGTTGGATCACCCAAACTTTGATGGTATTAATGGTACACTGGCTCAGCACGCAACTGGGTGAACAGGTATATAAAAAATACCGTTGGCTGTTGGTTGCTAACCTGGTTACTGCCTATGGAATGCTGGTTGCTTTTCTGTTACAGGGTTATGGTTTTTTCTCTATTTCTTTTAGCACCCTCTCTATTTTTGTCGCCTACGTTTTTGCGGCCACGTACTGGAGGCAGCTCAATACCATCAGGGAAAAAAAACTGAGCCATGCCTGGTTAAAATCATCGCTGGTATTTAGTGTTATTTCCTCCATTGGGGCATTTAGTCTTGCCTACATGATGGCCAGCAAGGTGAACCATCAAAACCTTTACCTCGCTGCTATTTATTTTTTTTTACATTTCCAATACAATGGCTGGTTCTTTTTTGCCGGCATGGGTTTACTGGTAGCACAATTGGAAAAGATGGGACTCGATGTTAAAAAACTGCGCCGGGTATTCCTGCTTTTTGTTTACGCCTGCATACCTGCTTATTTTTTGTCTGTTTTGTGGCTGCGCCTTCCCCTGGCAATTTATTCGGTTACGGTAGTGGCAGTGTTAATGCAATTGGCTGGCTGGTGGTGGCTGGTGAAATGGTGGGTTCGTCATCGGCCAGTCATTTATGCAAACCTGCCCCGGATGGGCCGGGTATTGTTGCTCCTTGCTGCCCTTGCCTTTAGCATTAAATTAATTTTACAAACTGGTTCAGTTCACCCTGCCTTAAGCCAGTTGTCTTATGGGTTCCGGCCCATTATCATAGGCTACCTGCACCTTGTTTTATTGGCGGTCACCAGTGTGTTTATGCTGGGATACATCGTTTGTTTTAAGCTTATTGTTCCCAATAAAACGTTCCGGTCGGGGACTTTTATTTTCGTGGTGGGTATCATGGTAAATGAGGTGCTGTTGATGATCCAGGGCGTGGCTGCATTTTCATATTTGCCTATTCCTTACATCAATATTTACTTACTGGTTGCAGCGATTATATTGTTGAGCGGGGCAGGTTTAATGTTCCTGGGAGTGAAGTCGGTGAAACAACCCGGGGAAGGGTAATAGCCGAACTGGTTAGCTACCGGGCATGACGAAGTGCGACCTGGAATGGGGTGGTAGGTATGCCTGGTAACAAATGGATAAGTGAAAATCCTTTTAAAAAAAATGTTCAGATGATGGTTGAAATGAGTACAGGTTACGATTTAATATTTTATATTGGTGCATGCAAGCACTCCTAATTGTTTTATTGACCTTATTAAAAGTGGATTGGCACTCCTTGCTGCTTGGTGCGGAGGAGTGGAATTTTTTACCCGAAGTGGTAATTCGCTCCATTGTAATGTTCCTGCTGATCATTTTTAGCCTGCGTATTTTAGGCAAAAGAAGTGTTACACAATTATCGGTGTTTGAATTAGGGGTGATCATCGGACTTGGCTCTGCAGCCGGAGACCCAATGTTTTATAAGGAGGTGGGCCTGTTGCCCGGGATACTTGTTTTTGTAGTAGTTATTTCTATGTACCGGTTGATGACCTACTTCATCAATCATAGTGAAAAAATGGAGAAAGTATTGGAAGGAGAACCTGTATACCTGGTGGAAGAGGGAAAGATGAATTATCCTGATTTTAAAGCGGAACTAATTGCACAGGAAGAATTTTTCTCCGAATTGCGTCAACATAATGTTAGCCACCTGGGCCAGGTGCAATTGGCCATTATAGAAACCAATGGTGCCATCAGTGTGTACTTCTACGAAGACAGGGAAGTGGCGTGGGGTTTACCCATATTGCCACATTTGTACGATGCCAAGCAGCAGCAATTACCATTAGCCGGCAGTTACGCCTGCAGTACCTGTGGACAGGTGGCTAACATACAGGAACCAATTCCGCTTCTTCTATGTAATGTATGTGGCAAACAAGAATGGGTTGCCGCCACCAATAACAGGCGAATCACCTGAAATATGGTAGTGCATTACAATACTAAACCCCGGCGCCAGTGCCTCGATGTAAGAATGCCCGTATCATGCCTACACAACTTTACCGAGAAAATATCAGTGTTTAGTCATCGGAGCCAGCATTGGTCACATTTGCCGGAATAGCCTAAAAATTCGTAAAATCACTATATCAACTCAACTGCCCTTGAAAATCCCCCATATGGTGAATGTGTAGAAAACATTAACCACTACTGCCAATGGTGACATATCAATATAAAATCACTCATGTGCGGCAAATCGCCATGGGTACCGCCTGTCTTGTTTTTAAAATAAAATATTCTCGTGGTGGACTGGTTTTTGTTTCCCGTGGCTTGTACTTATGCACCTGAATCTTTTTTTTCATAGTAGGATGCGGGTCATTACATAACAACTTGTGACTTATCGTAAGGGTCCATCACTTCGTTTTATTAGATTCCCCATTGTTTGTTTACAATGGAAATATGGTGTAATGCTGATTACACTATGGTAAGTGCGATTATAAACGGATAACGCAAGCGTTTTCCTTAAAGCGATCAATTTATGTTGCAGATTTATATACCCCTCCTTTCGTTATTTGGTGCACCTCCCATACCTTATAGTAGCATCAGCAATATATTAGAGAAGGCGCCCGAAATAATTGTATGGGCAGCACCCATCATGTTTTTCTTTGTAATATTGGAATGGTACATTTCCCGGAGGCAGCATAGAGAATTATACCAGAAGTCAGAAACGCTGGGGTCTATCATGGTTGGAATTGGAAATGTGGTCATCGCTTTTCTCCTTAAATTCGCGCTGTTTTTCCTGGTGATACAGGTGTATAACCTGGTGCCGTGGCGAATGGAATTTAACTGGTGGACCTTTATCCCTTGTTATATTATTTTCGATTTTTGTAGTTACTGGGCGCACCGCGTGTCGCACCAGCAACGTATCTGGTGGGCTACTCATATAGTGCACCATAGTGCAGAAAATTACAATCTTACCGTATCGTTCCGGCTAAGCTGGGTGCAGCACGTCAAGTTGATTTTTTTTATTCCCGTGGCGCTGTTGGGTTTTCACCCGGTGGTATTTTTTGTGGTGAACCAGGTAGCCGTACTATTCCAATTTTGGGTGCACACCGAATACATTGGCCGGCTTCACCCATGGATTGAATATATTTTTGCTACTCCCTCCAATCATCGCGTGCACCATGGTTCGCAGGAAAAATACATCAATAAAAACTATGCCGCCACCTTCGTCATCTGGGACCGGCTTTTTGGCACCTATCAACGCGAAGAAGAGCAGGTGAAATATGGTGTTACCCATAATATTGAAAATAAGGCCAATCCATTGCACATCAATTTTCATGAATTCGCGGATATAGTAAAAGATGTTAACCAGGCCAAAGGCTGGAGAAAAAAGATGTTTTACCTGTTCGGTAATCCAATCGCCATTGCTGCCGAAAAAGCAACAAGAAAACCAACCACCCATCAATCTTTAATGCGCTCCAAAGTAGCACACCCTGTGGCGCAATAATTAATTTATCCCGCAATGTGGTTAGGCGCAGGACTCCGTTCGGTATCGGGATGGTTACTGATTGCCGTT
>JBBQOJ010000090.1:0-7966 GCA_038330815.1 Chitinophagales bacterium
TTATTTCTAAATGGTCAGGTAGGATCAAAAGTAGCCGCCGATTGGATGAACTATTCCCATAACATTCGTAACTACAATGGCGGTGGTTTTCAAAACGCATCGGTCGATATGCTGAACCGTTGGCAAAAAGAAGGCGATATAACGGATATCCCCCGCCTGGGCTACGATCAAGCCACCTCCAACTATTGGTTTTCTGATTTTTATGTCCGCAAAAACGATTTTTTACGGTTAAGAAACCTGCAGGTAGGTTACACTATTCCTGTAGCAAGTATAAGCCGCCTTGGTATCAGCAAGGCCAGGGTATATGTAAGCGCACAAAATCTTTTAACATTCACTGGATACAACGGATTTGATCCGGAAATTGGCGTGCGGCGAGATGATGCATTTGGTGGTAACCAGATATTGTTAACTGGGGTGGACAGCGGAAGATATCCCACCGCAAGGACCTTTACTGCAGGGGTAAACGTCAGTTTCTAAACCTTTCTATTCATTTTGAAAAACGTATTAAAATATGAAACCGATTAAATTTTTAACCAAATCGTTCGCAATAATGATGGTGTTATCATTGGTTTTTGTTGCGTGTAAAAAAAACTTCCTGGACATACAACCACAGGACGGCAGCCTTACAACACAATCATTCTGGAAAAATAAAAAGGACTTTGATGCCGCTATAATCGCCACTTACAGGGCCATGAACAACACCAACGCCGGCGGTGATAACTGGATAACTACACCCAATGCTATCCTTAATGAAATGCTTCCCAATGCTGGCTTTATTGATTTGCAGAATGAATTTCAAACAAGCAGCCGAATTGGCTGGTGGAGCAGTTTTTATTTAATGGTGCACCGGGCCAACCAGCCTATTACCAATATCAGTAAGGGTGCGATGACGGATGCAGAGCGCAAAAGTGTGTTGGCGGAAGCAAAGTTTTTACGGGGCTTTGCCTATTTTAACCTGGTGCGGGGTTTTGGGGGGGTACCACTTATTTTAGCGCCCAAGTCAGCTTCTGATTCCCGTGAAGATGTACGTGCTACCGAACAAGCAAGCTGGGAACAGGTGATAGCCGATTTTAAAGATGCTGCAGACGGGCTTCCTTCTTCATGGGATGCCGCAAATGTTGGTCGTGCAACCAAAGGAGCTGCGTTGGCTTACCTGGCAAATGCCTACATGTACCTGAAAGATTGGACAAAGGCCGCCGAAAGTTTTACCGCATTACAGGCATTGAATGTGTATGACCTGATGGCTACGCCACGAGAAGTATTTTCCGAAAAAAATGAAAACAATAAGGAATCTGTTTTTGAAATCCAGTTTACACAAGGCTATGAAAATGGCTGGTCAACCGATGGCACCGGTGGCGGCGGTGCATCTAACGTACATTTTTTAGGCCTGCAATCTGCCCCTGGAGGAATTGGTGCCGAGTTTGCTGCAGGAGGTGGTTGGGGCGGATCAATTCTATCTACACAATTGGCTGCCAGTTTTGCAACAGGCGACCGCAGGCGTTTCTCATTTTCACAAGGTGGTGTCACTATTTATCCATGGGTATTAGGAGCAACTGAAAGTTATAAAGGGGAAGTGATGGCAACTGCTTATACATTGCCCACCGGTACGGTTTCTACCAATGCCTGTTGTACTAAATACTGGCTGGGGCCCAATTCGCCTACCATACCCGGTGGCAGCGATTTAGGTTGTGGCCAAAATTTGATACAGATGCGTTATGCCGAAGTGCTATTAAATCTTGCGGAGGTAACTGCCGAACAGGGCAACCTGGCTGGCGCATACACGCAACTAAATAAGGTACGCACCAGGGCAGGATTGCCAGTAAAACCTGTTGCAGATAAAGCAACCTTTGAAACCGACCTCCTCAACGAAAGAAGGCATGAACTATTTTGGGAACCCAACCTTTATTTTCACCTGTCCCGCAAAAAGCAATTGGTAAATTATTTAAGGAATAACTACAATAAAGTTTTCCAGGATTTTTGGTATTATTGGCCTATCCCACAATCGGAACTTGATCAGAATAAAGCACTGGTGCAAAATCCCGGATACAATTAATATTGCCGCTTTAAAATGCATTAGTCCTTGAAAACTACAATAGGTAAACCGGCTGTTTTTTATTAAAATTTTACATCATCCTCGAAAAACAAATTTTCTTTAACCGGGTGGGTTAATTTGGCACAACCGCCATTATTGAGTTACCATTAGTTGGTAGATATTCAAATTGCTTTTTCATAAAGGTTAACCTGCCCACTACTTCAGCGGGTTGCCCGCCTGGTTAAAGAATCTCTGAGTAAGTAAATTTTTTGGATAAAATTGAATGATCTGCACACTGATTAATTACCACCCGGTGTTGGCATCAAGCAGCGTGGTTTTTTTAATATTGTATTTAATTTTTAGCTGCGAAATTTAATGTAAAAAACCTGGCCATCATTATATATTCCTATGTATATATCTAAAGTAATTTTCTCAAAGCATGAAAAAATAGCTCATCCATGAAACATTTTTTCATCTTAGTGATACTTCTTCAACTATTGGCTTGCACCGGTAAAAATGTTACCATGTTTACTTCTTTAAAAGAGGATGAAACAGGGATTGATTTTTCTAATATTATTACAGAATCCGACTCGCTGAATATTTTTAATTTCGAATATATCTACAATGGTGGAGGGATTGGAGTGGGCGACCTGAACGGAGATGGTATGCCGGATTTATACTTCGCGGGTAATATGGTAAGCAGCAAATTATATTTAAACAAGGGAAGGTTTAAGTTTGCTGATGTTACCGCACTATCTGGCACCTCCACACAATACTGGTGTACCGGTATAGCAATGGTTGATATCAACCAGGACAAGCGACTCGATATTTATGTTACTACAGCATATCCTTTTAATAACAAACATTCACCTAACCTTCTTTTTATTAACCAGGGCAACGATAAAAATGGCGTACCGGTTTTTAGAGAAGCCGCTTCTGTTGTTGGATTAAATGATTCGGCCTATGGCACACAGGCAGCTTTTTTCGACTACGACCTGGATGGCGACATTGACATGTACCTCTGCAATAATTCAATCAAAGAGGGAAACCGCAATGCCATTGTGCCCATTCGAACAGATGGCAATAGTAATAGCCAGGATAAATTATTCAGAAATGAGGGTATAGATGCTGTAACTGGTTTCCCGCGTTACACAGAAGTTTCTAAATTAGCAGGGATACTATCAGCTGGATGGGGACTAGGTATCATTGTAAAAGACATTAACCGGGATGGCTGGCCGGATGTATATGTAGCCAATGATTTTATCAGCAACGACCATTTGTATATCAACAATAAAAACGGAACATTTACTGATCAGATAGCAAAATACCTGGCGCATGAGTGCCACAATGCAATGGGGATTGATATTGCAGATTTTAACAATGATGGCCTCGAAGATATATGCGTAGTGGATATGCTGCCCGATGACAACCATCGGCAGAAAACAATGTTTGCCGGCATACCCAATGATAACTACCACCAGTCATTAAAACTAGGGTACCAGCCGCAGTTTATACGAAATGTTTTGCAGTTAAATACCGGGTTGATACCTGATAGCAATAATTCGAATTTTGCCTTTTCAGATATTGGGTATATGGCAGGTATTGCCGCTACCGACTGGAGCTGGAGCCCGTTGTGGGCTGACTTTGATAATGATGGCTGGCGTGACCTGCTGATCACCAACGGGTACGTAAGGGATATCACTGACCTTGATTTTACCAGTTTTATGAGTGAGTACAGCATCTTTGGCGATCCTACGGAAAAGATGAGGGCAATAAAAAAGAAGGCAAGAGCATTAGGGGAGGTAAAAAAGCCCAACTGGTTATTTATAAACAACCATAATCTCGGCTTTAATAACAAGGCTATGGAAGCAGGATTAACCGAAAATACATTTACTAATGGAACGGTGTATGCAGATTTTGACAATGATGGAGACCTGGATATTGTAATGAATAACCTGAACGATAAAGCGTTGGTTTACCGAAACAATACTATCAATGAACAAAATAAAGCGGGTAATAAATCTAACAATTATCTCAACATCATCCTGAAAGGTAGCAAGGGGAATTATGAAGGGCTGGGAGCCAAAGTCAGCATATGGTACAATGGACAAATGCAATTTGCAGAACAGGCATTGCAGCGGGGCTACCTTTCCAGCGTAGAGGGCAAAATGTATTTTGGGCTTGGTCATGTCAGTAGGATTGATTCCCTAACGATTCATTGGCTGTATGGAACTACACAAAAATTAGTAAATATAAAAGCTAACCAGGAAGTGATATTGGAAGAAAAAAATGCGGTCCCGGCACCTACAATCAAGCCTGCTATAAACACATTTTTTATTGACCAAAGTAAAAAATTATTATCATCCGGTTATATTCATAAAGAAAATGATTTTGCAGATTTTAATTACCAGTTTAGTGTGCCTCACCGTTATTCTATGCAAGGACCTGCATTGGCAGTTGCTGATATAAATGGTGATGGCCTGGAAGATGTGTACGTTGCCGGGGCATCCAGGCAAAGCGGCTATTTTTTAATACAACAAAATAATGCTTTCTTGTTTAAACAGGCAAACGCTGAACCCGCTTTGAAACTGCAGGAAGAAACTGGTGTACTCTTGTTTGATGCAGACAATGATGGTGACAATGATATGTATTGCGTAGGAGGTGGCAATGAATTTGCAGATATACGCAACTACCAGGATATTTTCCTTTTGAATGATGGCAAAGGAAATTTTGCCAGGGATACCAATGCCCTGCCAAACACCACCTCCAGCGGTTCATGTATTATTGGCGCCGATTACGACCTTGATGGGGATATTGACCTTTTTGTTGGAGGCAGGATACAACCCAACCAATACCCTTTAAGTGGGAGAAGTTATTTGCTTAGAAATGATTCAGATCCGGTTACAAAAAAAGTAAAGTTTACTGATGTCACTGCAATGGCTTGCCCAGGCTTGCTACAACCCGGTATGGTAAGCACTGCACTTTGGACCGATTATGACAACGATGGCTTTCCGGACCTGTTGGTTGCAGGTGAATTTATCCCCTTGCAGATTTTTAAAAATAGGTTGGGGAAAAGGTTTGTAAATATAGAGGTGGCTGCATTTCAAAATACAAACGGCTGGTACAACAGTTTATGTGCCGGTGATTTTGATAGTGATGGCGATATGGATTATGTAGCAGGCAACCTTGGCTTAAATTCAAGCTACAAGGCCAGTCTTGATGAACCGGTCACTGTGCGTTACAACGATTTTAATAAAGACGGCAGCCTGGATGCTTTCCTGTTTAAATACAATAACCATCGGGAATATCCTTCTCAGCCAAGAAATGTAATCAGCGACCAGGTACCTGGTATCAAAAAACGAATGTTGTATTTCCGGGATTATGGGAAGGCTGGTTATAACGATCTTTTTACGGAAGCTGAGCGAAAAGGTGCAAAAGAATTAACGGCATTTCAAATGGCTTCATTATTCATAGAAAACCTTGGGGGTGGAAAATTTAATGTTACCTCATTGCCCATGATGGCACAAACTTCACCAATGTTTGGGATTACAGTTGCTGACGTGGACAATGACAATAACCTTGACCTTATAGCCGTTGGGAACTCCTATTCGCCAGAGGCCTTAACAGGACGATACGATGCATCCACCGGTTGGGTATTGCGGAATAATGGGAACAACCGATTTAGCTATATTCCCCCCTCCACCAGCGGCTTCACTGTAGGTGGCGATGCAAAGGCGTTGGTCCGGATCAATTGGGGCAATGAGGGAAATATACTACTGGCAAGCCAGAACCAAGGAACGCTGAAAGCTTTTAGCAGCAATAAAAAACAAGCCTGCACCGCTATACTTAAAAATGAGGTGTACCTTATTTATACATTCAATGATGGCAGTAAACGAAAGGAAGAGTTTTATTTCGGCAGCTCCTATTTATCACAATCAGGGCGGTTTGCTACCATGCCAGACCGCTGTATAAGTGTTGAAATATTTGATATACACAATAATAAAAGAATAATTTATTCAACCAATGCAGCTGCGACTGGCAAATAGTTGGTAGGGTAACCATACAATAATTTTTTAAAATTATAAATATGATTAAGCAACTGCTGCTCTGTGTACTATTGGTAATTGGGATTGGTAATAATAACAGTTTCTTTATCCACGGTATATTCCAAGAGGAAAACCCTGGTGACTTTTTGAAACCGGGTAAAGTTTTTTCACTTGACGCACCTGTTACCATTAACACCAAGCCGTTACCCAGGGTATTTGCTTTACGTGATATGGCTTCCCCACATGTAAATAAATATTATGTTTCTCCAACAGGAACCGACAGGCCGGGTAATGGTAGTTACCAAAAACCATTTAAAACCCTTGCCTATGCTGCATCCCAGGTTGTGCCAACTAAAGGCGATACCATCTTTTTAAGCGAAGGGGTTTTTATTGAAACAAAACCCACCCTACTACCCTTGGGTGTAAGTATCAAAGGGGCAGGTGAAATGAAGACCATCTTGTTAGCTGATTTACCCAGTTATCAGGAAAGTGTAGCTAAAAATAAACTATGGTATGATGGCAGCCTCATTCAACTGGTATCGCCCCATTATTTAGTTGCAAGAGATACCAGCAGCACTGTAATTGCCCCCGCAAATGGCAACCAGCAGATAAGTGGCTTTACCATCGACGGCAATAATAAAAAATTAAAAGCAGGGGTTTGGGTAGAAAATAGAAACAACGTAACGATGCACCATGTTTCGTTTAAAAACCTGGATCAACGTGGTGCTGTTTTTTCACCCGGCGAAAAACGCTTTTATTCCTATCCAAAATTTTACATGAAGGATATCAGCATCTTTGATTGTAGTTTTCTTAACTGCGGTAAAGACCTGCCGGATGAAACACTGGGCAATTTATGTATCGCCCAATTGGATGGCGCGGAAATTTATAATATTACTATAAAAGATAAAGAAGGCTACGGTATAAAATTCATTCATGATGGCTATTTTATCAATACAAAAATCCATGATTGCAACATAGCGTTGAACGAATTTGACCAAAAATGGGGTGAAGATATTGCCATTGAGTTATGGAACCTTGGCCCTGGCAATGAAATATACAATATCAACTGCAACACCTGGCTGTCAATAGTAAACCATGAAGGCATGTTTGCAGAGCCTGCAACTACAAATATGAAGGTGCATGATATAAAGATAATTGACAGGGATGGTTTGAGCGATAAAGAGGCCATAGAAATTGGGGCCCCAGGTGTGGAAGTGTATCACTCCTATTTTGAAAACAAAGGAATTGGTATTGCAATCTGGGATATGGGCAGGGAAAATATCATTATCCGGAATAATATTTTTTATAACACTTCAATCCATAATAATTGGTCCGGCGCTCCATCCGTTTATATTGACAACAGCCGCTTATGGGATTTTAAGAACATCCATATTTACAACAATATTTTCGACAGGGTACAATATGGCGTGAAAATAAAAGGCGACAGGATATTTGATATCCATATTAAAAACAATGTATTCCTGAACACCAGCATTGCAGAGGTTGAATCAACCAGCCAACAGGTAAGCTTTGAAAATAACCTGAAGCAAAAAGGAAAGTATGATAATTGGAAGCTTCCAGGCCTGAAAGAGTCGGGAGTAAATTTTATCCGGGATCCAGGATTTTTACAAACAGGCCAAAGAGGGGAATTATTTTATAAACCGGCATCATCCAAAGCAGGCGTTGTTGACTTGGGCATAGATGTGGGAATACCTTTTAATGGCCATGCACCGGATATTGGCCGGTGGGAATTTTAAAATATTCAATACAGCATAGTCTTTAAAATATCCATACAAGCAAAATCCGAAAACCGGGACCAGGATAAAGGCAGCAGAGGGTTGCACGAACCTTTTTTGTTTTCCGATAAAATATTATTCAAGCAAAACCT
>JBBQOJ010000091.1:0-7900 GCA_038330815.1 Chitinophagales bacterium
AGTTTAAATAATCCTGTAACAATTGATAATTGTGTATTTGCACATAATTGTCCAACCTCAACAAACACTAGCTGTGCAATTTATGGCACTGGGATCTCATCTGGTACTGTTATTACCAATAATATATTTTATGACAATGACAGACCAATTTTAATTTCATTTTATTATTCATTAGATGCCAGCAACACGTTTCATAATCCTGCAAATGTTGCAGAAATAAATAGACGGAATGGCATCTTTATAATTACATGCACTTGGTTGCTTAGCACTACAATGAATATTACAGAAACAGAAGTACCCACAGTTTTTGATATATGCGGAGGAACTGTAGTTGCAGGAGGCACATTAAACGTTGGGCCAAATGTTGTTATTAAATTATTGCGAGGTATTTACTTATATAATACCAACACTAATAAAATCAATTTTGGAAGCAACTGTTTGTTCACCTCCTTTAAAGATGATGCACATTTAGGAGACACCAATGGAGATGGAAGAGCAACATCTCCAGCAGATGGTGACTGGGATGGTATAAAAAATACCAGCTCAAATACCTGGCAAACGGCCAATGCAAAGTATGGTTCGCATTAAATACATTTAAACACTAAAAGGAGATCAATAGTTTGTTGCCACCTTTTCTTCTGTGCAAAGGGTGCTTAGGGTGTTGTGTGAGGATGAAAGATGAGTGTTTTAACAAAGTGTTTTTATGAACCTGGCAACAATTATACAACCATAGTTGGTGAGGACGCCCCTGGCCAAATAAGAAAAGGATTATGCAAAACAAAATAAAATCATTTTACCAAAAATAATTACACCATGAAAAAGACATTACTTCTCTCCGTATTAATTATCCAGTATTCCATTATTCATTGCCAAAACGTTGGCATTGGCACTACGACACCCACTGCCCGCCTGCATATAGCAGATAGCAATGTTGTGTTTACTGGACCAGCATCATTACCGGGTTCTACTACGTACAATCCTCCAATACAAGGTGCAGGTACAAGAATGATGTGGTATCCACAAAAGGCAGCGTTTAGAGTGGGGCAAGTTTATGATGACCGATGGGACAAAGAAAATATTGGAAACTACTCGATGGCCTCAGGTGAAAATACCCAAGCTATAGGCAGTAGTTCAAATGCTATGGGAAGTTTTACAAATGCTTCTGGATTTGCCTCCACAGCAATGGGGGCTAGTACGAGTGCTTCTGGTAGTATTTCTACAGCTATAGGATTAGGTTCATCTGCCTATGGTAACTGGTCAACTGCAATCGGAACTACTACAACAGCAAGGTCTTTAAGTGAAATAGCTATTGGGTCTTTAAATACTGATTACAATCCTTTGTCATATACAGACTGGTATGGTGCCGACCGTCTTTTTGTTATTGGAAATGGCTCTACCGCAAATACAAAAAGCGACGCATTAGTTATTTTAAAAAATGGTAACATGGGCATAGGCACATCGTCCCCCAATTACAAACTTCATATAGGTACAGCCGGCTCAGGAGTTAGGATAGAAGGGCCTGCAACATCAGGCGGTATTGCATTGGGCATTGGCGGTTTTGGCGATTTGCAAATAGACAAACCAAATGCTGCAGGTGGCAGATTTATTGTAAAAGACAATGGAAATGTAGGTATCGGAGCTTCTACTCCACAAGCAAAACTTCAGGTATCTGGTGCAATGGTTATTGACGGCACACAAACAAACCATGCTCAAGGTGCCTGGCTGGAATGGAATAAAGATGGTGGCGGCGGCGCAACATACTTTCTCAATCAAAGTGGAAGGGGGCCTGGGGGCATCATTATAGGAGAAGTGGATGCTGCAAACAATGTAAAACAAAACTTAGTAATTGAATACAATGGCAATGCCACACTGGCAGGCGTACTTACGCAAAACAGCGACGAACGGCTTAAAAAAAATATCCATCAGTTATCTCCATCCTTGGAGAATTTACAACAGCTAAATGGCTACACCTACGACTGGATAGATAAAGGCAAAGACAAAGAACAACAAATTGGTCTGCTAGCGCAGGAAGTGCAAAAAATATACCCGCAATTAGTCAAAACTGCAGTGGATGGTACTTTGAGTGTAAACTACAGCGGCCTTGTGCCAGTGCTGATTGAAGGGATTAAAGAGCAGCAAAAGCAAATTGACCAACTAAAGCAACTCGTAAAAACCCTTATCAACAAATAAAAAATAAAAGATGAAAAAGCTATTTATTGTATCATGCTTTTGTATTTGCATTATACCATCACATGCCCAGTTGTTTAAAAAATTAAAAGACAAAGTAAACAAAACCGTGGAAAATGCTGCGGGAAATGGCAGCAAATCAACCGCTGATGGGGCAGCTTCCAATGCTGACGGTAATGGTGCGAAGGCAAAAATAAACTGGTGCGATACCATCAGCAGCACTGCAGGCAATTACACTATGGCGTATAGGAGCCCTGAAAAGTTTACCATAATGTATGATGAAAGCAGGCTGGGTATTGGAAGAAACAAAAGCGACTACCGCCTGATACTAAAACAATCGGTAGATACTAAAACGCAGTTTGTTATTGTTGACAACGGAAAGGTGACTGCTACGGTAAGTTCACTGACCGATGATCTAATAATTGGTGGTGTGCACCAGCCGCTCGATGGCTTAAATGGAAGTTCTTATAAAACGAAAACAGAAAAATACATAGTAGCCGAAACAACTACCGTTACGGTTGCGGGGCAAGACTCAAAAAGGGTAACCACTCCGCAACAAATAGATGCGGATAAAGTCGCACAGGGCTATGAGATGATGAAGAACACGGATGAGTATAAGAAAATGAGCCCCGAAGAAAAAAAACAGGTAGAGGAATTAATGAAGCAAATGCCCCAGTCGGCAAAAGATTATAACAGCAGCGGATTGGGCGGCAAAACAATTTCCACCCCGGAAGTAAAAGGGGGCACCTACACATCGGCCAACGGATATTACAGCATTATAATAAAAGGAAAAAATTATGGAAAATTTTCGGGGCAGCCTACTTTAAATATTTCTGCCGACGAAGCAAATGTGTACATAGTAGCTGCGGATGATAAGGGGAAAACTTATTTTATTTCCAATGATAAAAGAATACCGCTTGCCACAAAGGAGGCATTTTATATGGTGCATTCGGGCAATCTGATTTTAAGCCCGGATGGTAAAAAAGCCGTCTTTATAGAATTGAAAATCCTGACAGTAAAGGAACATGAGGAACTTATAAAATCAATGGAAAGCACCGGCAAGATTAAGAATGATTATATCGTGACCAAAAGTGATGGTACTTCTTTTCAACTAACCAGAACCGATGGTGGCGATAAATATAGGCTAACAAACAGCGGGGCGCTTGTGTATCTTAACATGGAAACAAGTGAGGTTATCAGTGACGGCAAACCAATAGGGAAATTCACCGGCACAGCATACGCCGGTATAATCGCCGATGGACTATTAGTTGGCAGCGACCCTTCTAAAATTTGTTATTATATGGACGATGGAAGCCTCACCTACATGGATGGATCCGAAAAAAAGATGGGCATTTTATTTCCACAAGTAATTACGGACAATGGTAGAACTTATCTTACCTGGTTCAAGAAATGTAAGAATGATATTTACATCGGCAAATTTGAATTTTAAATAAGACCAATAGTGCTAAAAAGGTGATTATGAAACTTACACTGATCCTGGTAGCAATCCTGTTTGTATGCTTTACAATACCGGTAACCGATAATTACAAACAAGCGTTTGGCAGCGATTATACCTGGGCGGTAAACTGGATGCAGCAAAATAAAACCAGCATTCAAAAATATGCTGATCAGTTTAACATTCCGGCCAAAGAACTAAAGGCCATTGTTTTTCCGGAGCTGATTCGCTACAATACGGTATTTGATGTCATAGAAATAAATTCTCTGAAATATTTATATGTAAGTGAAGGGAAGGAGTATGCTGATTTTTCCGTAAGCTATTTTCAAATGAAACCTTCTTTTGCCGAAATGGTGGAGCAGGACCTGGCAGGGTTAAAAGATACCGTTTTTATTTCCCGGTCAAAAATAAGCGGGTTATCTAAAATGGACGATAATGAGCCAAACCGGAAGGCAAGAATAACAAGGATAACCAGCATTGAAATGCAGGTACAGTACCTGTGTGCATTTTATAAAATTTGCGAACAGAAATTTTCGGACAAAAAGTTTTCCGGTATTTCAAACAAAGTAAAATTTTTTGCCACCGCTTACAATGCAGGCTATCGCCGGAGCTTTAAAAGCCTGCAATTATTCCAGGGGAAAAAATATTACCATACCGGCAAACTGTTTACATCGCAACGGTACAATTATGCAGATATCAGCGCCTATTATTTTATTAATGAATAAAGTTGACTTTCAGCCTGCAGATAAATTGAGGCAGCGGTACTTTTAGAACATTCTTAATAAAAACCCTGCAAAAGAATTTGAAGCGCTAAGGAAGCAAAAAAATAACGTATGAAAAAACAATTCAGTATAATAGCATTGTTCTTTTTATTGCTTGCTATAAACTCAAATGCGGGGGAAATATCCTCAACTAACATACCCGGAAAAATGCCTGCTATTAAATATACAGCTCATTTTACTCCAACAAATATTGACACTTTATTGATAATCTGGACGGGGCTTACCAATGCAGTTTGGGCAACCGGCAGTAACTGGTCGGGTGGCATCATACCAACCGAAAATGATGATGTTGTTATTCCAGCGGGTACCCCATTTTCACCAATCATTCCTACTGGAACCATTGGTTATTGTAACAGTATCCAGGTAATGAATGGGGCCGTTTTCACGATTGCCACAGGCGGTATTTTAAATATTAAATCAGGTGGCCTACCAATTGGTGCTGCTGTTGTTACTACGTTGGCGGCCACACAAATCACAAGTATATCAGCACAGTTAGGCGGTATGATAAATAGCATTGGGGACTGTGCAATCATATCGCATGGCATAGTAATTTCCATTCATAATAATCCTACTTTAAGCCAAACGGTTTTTGATGATAACACGATAACAGGTGTTGGTAGTTTCTATGTTACGGCAAGCCCGCTGCTTCCTGCCACTACTTATTATGCAAGAGCGTATGCTACAAACTGCAAGGGTACAAGTTATGGCAACGAGGTAACTTTTACTACCGGAACCGGAGGAGGTAGCACAGGTGCTGATACCAGTTTTTTCAGGCTCACCACCGGCGGCATTACTTATTTCAGTTATGATTTGTTGAGCAGCCAGGCAAGCACCGTGTTTCCGGAAGGCGACACAAGGTTTGCTGTTGCAACGTGGGATTACAGCAACCAGGTATTCTCCATTTCAGCCAATTCCAGCTTTTTACTGGACGCTACAAAATCTTTTGGGTTCGAGTTTGGATATGGTAACCCCGATGTGAATGGGGTTGGCACTTATACATTTACCAAATCTGCCGTAGCTAATAAGAAAGTAGTCAACTTTACAATCAGGAGCGGCATTGGAGCCAGCGACCTTTTGCAGTCCAATTATAATGGCTACCTAAATACAGGCAACTTTATACGTTATCTTTCAGGAAGTAATTGTGTCGTAACTGAAACTACCAGCCATGTCAATACATTAATCATAACCAGGTGGGGCAACCCGGGTGAGTATGTGGAAGGGACCATCAATGGTACTTTATATGAATTTGCCAAAACTGCTTATAGTTGCAGTAATTCAATCCCCAAGCCTTATACAGTTGAGTTTAAATTAAAGCGATTGCAATAATATTTTATTGGAAATGTATTTTGTAACCCCGCAACAAAATATCTAACCAGTATTGGTAATGAACTTTAAATCAGCAAACAGGTTGTCTGATTATTAATGATGATTACTTGAAACAAGCAAGTAATATAATAATGCCTTTCAAGTTCATTTACCACTAGCGATATTGATTGGTATAATGTCTGAAAATATCGTAGAAATATGAAACCGTGATTCGCCAAAAATTGTTTCCAAAACAGTTTATTAGTTCGACAATAAAAGTAAATTAACCATAACCCTTTCAATTAAACGAATATGAAAACAACAAGCCTTTTATTAGTTATCGTTGCAGCTTCAATAATGATCAGTTTTGACTCCTGTAAGCCAAAACCAGCAAATTGCTGTACCGATTTTGAATCAATGCCATTTACTCCAGACACAGTATTTAATGTAGTTCATATAAGCATTGCTACGGCTTGTGGATTTCATGTAACCAATGAAAATTTAAAAATAGGCACCAACAGCTATTTTAATTTTGCACGGGTAGAAAAGTCACTGCATGGCTTTGGCGCCGACCATGTTTTAAATATGAACAATGTAACCTTATTATTTACCAGTACAGGTACCCCACGTAATATGGTAACATTTGAATACCTTGACCTGGGTGGTACGGAAAATCTTTCTATTAATGGTGTCTTGTACATTGGTGAAATTTCTGCCGCTCCGGCAAGTAGTGTGTTATCAGGTACAGGGGTTACTGTTGCTGTTACCGCTATACCAATACCCTTGCCAGCCCGTGGGAAAAAAGGGATAGTCACTTTAACAGGGGCAATTAAAAGCTTTGGTGTCGGAGGACAGGAGTTTTATTTGGATAACGTTTGCTCCAGGTAAATAATTGGACCATAAGAGTTGGGTTATACTAGCAGGCTACCGGCGCCCGGAATAATGCATGTGCCTGAAATGATCTTAAGAACAGGAAGCTGGTCCAGTGACCGGTTTGTAAATTCAATGATATACCCGTTAGTAAAGTAACAGTGTAATTTCAAGACTATATTTTCCAACTTACTTGATCTCATCTCCATTATTCAGTATCTCCTCCATATCCCGGTCGTCGGCAATAATTCCCTTGGCTTCCAGCATGCGCATGTCTTTGGCATCCTGTAAAAATTTGGAGGCAAATATGAATTCGTTGAGCCGTTCGTTTTTTGAAAAGATGATTTGTTCATTGTTACCAGTCCATTCCTTTTTACCCTCGTCCATATAAAGGATATTTTCTCCAATTTCCATTACACTGTTCATGTCGTGGGTATTAATCACCGTAGTCATGTTAAATTCTTTGGTGATGTCGTAGATGAGTTTATCTATCACCATACTAGTTTGGGGATCCAGGCCTGAGTTGGGTTCATCGCAAAATAAATATTTTGGGTTGAGTACAATAGCCCTTGCAATACCCACTCGTTTCTTCATACCACCGCTTATTTCTGCTGGAAATTTTTTATTGGCATCCTCTAAATTAACCCTGGCAAGCACTTCATTAACCCGTTTTAGTTTTTCCGCATGGTGCATTTTGGAAAACATATCCAGCGGGAACATTACATTTTGTTCCACCGTCATACTGTCAAATAACGCTGAGCCCTGGAACAGCATGCCGATCTGCTGGCGCAATTCTTTCCTGTTATCATGTATCATATCGGTAAAGCTGGTGCCGTCGTAGATGATCTCGCCGCTATTCGGCTCAAATAATCCTACCAGGCACTTTTGCAATACTGTTTTTCCGCTACCACTGGTACCGATAATCAGGTTACACATGCCGGTTTGCATCACATGACTAACATCATTGAGTACCACTTTTTCACCAAAACTTTTATGTATATTTTTAAACTCAATCATATTATCAGGGGGCAGGATTTAATAATATTTGTGTCAATACAAAGTCAGCAAATAAAAGCATGATACAACTTACCACTACGCTCTTTGTGCTGCTGCGGCCAATTTCCAAAGCGCCTCCTTTTACGTAGTACCCATAATAAGCAGGGATGCTGCTGATAATAAAGGCGAAAGTGTAGGATTTAATCAGTGCGAAGACCACATTGTAGGGAACAAAGTTTTGCAATAGTCCCCGGTCGAATGTATCGGTAGATAAAATATTTGAGGCAGTACCTGCCAGGCGGCC
>JBBQOJ010000092.1:0-7899 GCA_038330815.1 Chitinophagales bacterium
GTAACAGTTTCATTTGGATGGCGCATTTTTTGAAAGTAGCAGTTGCCTGATGGTTGCCAGGTGCGACAATAAAACCAGGGGGACTACACAGGAAGGTAGCGAGGAAAATGGGAAGTATAATATGGCAATATTTGGTTGGTCGAAAGCAAATTGTTGAAATGAAAAAGGGGCCGACAGCACTGCATTTACCACAATATTTAATAAGGCGCCTATGCAGGCGATGTTCCACCACAGTAGCAACTGTTTTGAAAGTTGTTGCCGCACAAATGCGAAGTAATAAATAATTGGAGCGGTAATTCCTGCCAGTATATCAACATTTCGTCCTTCAAATGTCATTAACTGTGGAACTGCATGGTGGAGAAATAACCAATACAGCAC
This sequence comes from Chitinophagales bacterium, assembly GCA_038330815.1. GTDB lineage: Bacteria > Bacteroidota > Bacteroidia > Chitinophagales > Chitinophagaceae > Ferruginibacter. The sequence continues at coordinate 379 of JBBQOJ010000092.1, forward strand.
AATTTCTACGGGAATTCGTACCAAATGTAATAATGTGAGGACTTTAATATCCAGGTTATCCAGGTACCTGCGACCATTGGGCGTTACAAATAACCCGGTAACCACGAGCAGGGGAGGGAGTACCAGTAGCAAAAATCGCGGCGGAAAGGTATCGGTGATCGTATAAAAACCGGTACTACTGATCATCGCCTGCACCACTATCCAAATTAGCAGCAATAACAAGGTTGAAGTGGAGCAATTGCTGGCTTTATAAAAGAAGGCCACGCATGCCAGGGTGGCCATTGCAAATACAATGCTGATGTACAAAGGCAGTTGTTCCATTATAGTTGAATTTACCCCTATCCGGCACCCCCGCCTGTGGCGGTGCCTCTTAGTATGCGTTTTATAAAGATATAGTTACCCGCTGAAAGGTTGCTGATGCCGGAATGGTTTCACCCAGCGCCTGTTGTTGCACCTGGTTATTTTGATCTGTACAGCGTATGCTTTTTGAAACAGGTAGTTGCTCCTTGCCTGGCTGTACCTGGTTAAATATTTTGGTGATTACTATCGGCGAAATTGCCTCCGGGTATTGGCGCAGGCTCCTGGTGGTAAAAATAATGTCCCAGGGAATATTGTAGGTTCCGGTAGCAAGCTGCTGCCTGGAGACGGTTAGACAAACCTTGGCCAGAACGCCATCGTATATGGGTGACTGGTAGTTGCCGCCCCGGGGCAATGCTAAATTCAACCACCTGGGAAATGGCGGGTGCAGGTGTAGGTGTAGGTGGTAACGGTTTATTGTTACAGGAGAGTAACCATACGGCAACACCGAGACGGGCAAACTTTACATGTTTCATATATTTTATTGAAGTTTAATTAAAAATTATTCAGCAGGTGTTGATTGGGGTAACCCCGTACGGCAATACAACGTATATGGTGGTAGCTTTTTAATGAGGGAATATGAATGACCCTTTCTGCTACTTTGCTGATAGCGGCCAGGTGAAGTACCACGCTTTCGTTGGCCATATCCATCGACCATTGTACCCAGCCATTAAACCGCTGTCCGTTTTTCAACACCTGCACTGGCAGGTAAAGGGCGGTAGCGTTTTTCCGGTTGCCTTCCCAAAAAACAGGCCCCGTGGTACTGGTGATTTTTTGTGCCAGCATCACACTTGAAGCATTGTACCAGTGGTAGCCATTAAAATCATCCAGTGGAACCAGGTCACCTTTCGACATCACGAGTGATTGTTCCAATGTATTTACGGGCAGGTTGGTATCTATATCTGAGGTTACCATCCACTTTAATTTATCCTGCATGTGAAGCGGATCGCCTACCAGCATTGTACCGAATATTAAATCTTTTCTCCCGTCTTTATTAAGGTCCACTATGGCAATGGGGCCCTTTTGGCGCACTACCTGGTTCCCCAGGGAGATGACATCCATTTGTTGGCTGGAACTGCAGGCAAAGCAGGCAGGGGAGATTTTTTACAGGAACAAAAAAACAGTACGGTTATTGAAAGCAGGCGTATGCGCTGTTTTAACATGAGGAATATTTTGCTGTAAAAATAACTTGCACTGCACAATTGTGCAATCACATAAATAGGTGAAGTTCGGGAATAGGCCGCACTACGGATAGTACGGCAGTAGATGCCACATTTCACAAAAGAAGGTGCGCTGGGATAAGTACCGAAAAAAATGCCGTCGTTGTTACAGAAAATTATCTGCTTCCCGGTAGGCATTTATTAATGCGGTTTCCCCTTCCTTTCCTGGTTGTGCATTACCGTGCTCCATTCCTAATATCCCTTTGTATCCCTTGTTGTAAATATGCTTAAATACATTTTTATAATTGATCTCCCCGGTGCCAGGCTCTTTACGGCCGGGGTTATCGCCAATTTGCAGGTAGCCAATTTCATCCCAGCATCGATCGATGTTTTGGATGATTTGCCCTTCATTGCGTTGCATGTGGTAGATATCATACAAAAACTTACATGCCGGACTATTAACTGCCTTACAAATCATGGTGGTTTGATCGGAATAGCGCAGGAAAAGATCGGGGTTGTCGCTGAGGGCTTCCAGCACCATCACCAGGCCTGCCGGCGCCAGGATATCACTTGCTTTGCGCAGTGCATTAATTACATTGGCCGTTTGGAAATCGATGGAAAGGCTTCGCTCATAATTTCCCGGCACCACCGTCATCCATTTGGCATTGCATCTTTTGGCAACTTCCACTGCTGTTTTGCAATCTTTCACTATTTTGTCGATCCATTCCTGTTTACCGGTGGTAAGGGAGGTTTTCCAATGCCAACTATCCGAGGTAATTACAAATACGCCCATCTGCATACCCAGGCTGGCCAGTGTATCGCCTATTTTTTTTTGTTGTTCCACCGGCCGGTTCATCATGCCATTGTCTTCAATAGAACGAAAACCCATGCTATGTGCAAATTTTACCTGGTCGATAATATCATTGCCGGCCTGGTTTTTAAACATGCCATCATGCACCGCGTAATTTAGATGAAAGGGTTTTTCAGCAAGGGGCACGGGGTGTTTTTCACCCGCCTTTACCAGTGGATGGGAGGTGACAAGAGCACCGGAGGCCAATAGCGCCTGCTGCATAAATTTTCTGCGTTGCATATTATTTAATTTTTGAAGCTTAAATTTACCAACATTCATGAATAAATTTTTTTTATTATTGAAACAGTTGCTGCTGTTGACTTGCCTGGTAACCTGTATAGGTATTGCCAACGGGCAGGTACGGCGTTTTTCTTTTACAAGAGAAAAAATGGGTTCCCCTTTTAAACTGGTGATGTACACTTCCGATAGCAGCCAGGCCATTCGATTAGCGAATGGTTGTTTTCACCTGGTAGATTCGTTGAACGGAATTTACAGCGACTACCTTGCTACCAGTGAACTGGGGGAATTAAATGCGGCGGCCCTGCAGGCGCCGGTAACAATAAGTTTATCACCGGCTTTGTGGAATATGCTGCAGTTAGCCGCAAGGGCTTACCAGTTGTCTGGTGGTGCTTTTGATATTACGGTGGGCGCCCTTTCCAAATTCTGGCGGCTGCAGCGGGCCGCCGGGCAGTTTCCTCGTACGCTATCGGCGCAGGTTATGCGAAAGGCCACTGGCTTTAATAAACTGCGGTTCAACGACACACTACATACCATTTATATCCCGGTGGCCGGTATGCAGCTTGACTTGGGAGGCATTGCAAAAGGTGCCATTGCGGGGGAGGCACAGCGCTACCTGCTGGCAAACGGGGTAGCCTCGTCATTGATTGATGCCGGTGGCGATATTGTAGCCGGGCCACCACCCCCGGGCAATGATGGTTGGACAATCGGGATAAATGTTCCCGGTACCACCAACCAGTTAATTGCTACCAGGCTAAGGTTATCCAACAAGGCAGTTGCCACTTCAGGCGATGTATACCAATTCCTCCAACACAAGGGAAAAAGGTATTCGCACATCATAGATCCACGCACCGGGTTGGGTGTAACCTCCCAGCGCAATGTAACAGTGATTGCGGCCGATGGTGCCACTGCCGATTGGCTGGCTACTGCCTGCAGTATCCTATCTATTAAAAAGGCAAAAAAGCTGGCGGACCAGTTTAATGCTGCGTTGCTGATTACGGTGATGCATAAACACCGGTTGCAACGTGTGCAAAATAAATGGATGGCAAATTACCTGCGGTCGGCAGTTGAAAAACAGCCATCATAAGGTGTAGGTAAGCCTATAGAAACTTTCTTATTTAACAGCAACGGATGCCCGGGCATACTTTGTTATTTCACTTAATTGCTTATCTTCCCTCCTCAAATGATCTCCCCGCTGTGAAGTTGAAAATAGTTGTATTGCCCTTGTTATTGATTACCCTGCGCCTGCTGGCACAACCAGTGGCTCAGCCATTTACAGGTTACCGCTTGAATGTGCCCGGTTCTGCGCTGTTTTGCAATATGGTGCCCATTCACCCGGGAAATTTTTTAATGGGCAGCAGTGAAACGGAGCCCGGCCGGCATACCGATGAAGGGCCTCAAAAGAAAATAACGATTGGTGCTTTTTGGATGGGGGCGCTGGAAGTAACCAGGGATGAATTTGATGTATTTTATACGGATGATGCCACCACCGAAAATTCAGAGGTGGATGCGGTTACCAGGCCTAGTCCCCAGTACATTGATTTTAGTTTGGGAATGGGCAAGGAGGGTGGTTACCCGGTAAATAGTTTATCGCAGTATGCTGCCTTGATGTATTGCAGGTGGCTGTACCAAAAAACCGGAGAATTTTACCGGCTGCCCACCGAGGCGGAGTGGGAATACGCCTGCCGCGCCGGAACAACTACGCGGTATTATTTTGGCAATGAGGAAAGCGAACTAGCAAAATATGCCTGGTACAAAGCCAATAGCGACAATAAATTTCATAAAACCGGCGCCAAATTACCCAATGCCTGGGGATTGTATGATATGCTGGGTAACCTGAACGAGTGGACGATGGATCACTATATCGAAAATCGTATGAATAGCTTAACCGACAACCAGGTAAATCCTATGGTACCGCCCGGTGAAAGCCGTTACCCAACAACCTTGCGGGGTGGAAGCTTTTTGGATGAGGCAGGCGATCTCCGCATAGGCAATCGGTTTAAATCGGTGCCCGACTGGAACCGACGGGATCCGCAGATACCCAAGAGTAAATGGTGGCTCACAGATGCACCAGGGGTGGGTTTCCGAATTGTTAAGCCATTGGATCAACCGGATGCGGAAACAGCGAATGCATTTTACGATCAATACCTGCGCCGGGGATAAACAATTGCAATTGATGTATTCCTTCATCAATTAGAAAAACGGCTTTTGACGGTACGTTTATTTTTTAAGGAGAAGCTGCCGGGAAATTGGTTGCACCAGGTGGTAATAAATGGGGTGTCGCTTGCTAAGGGTACTAATGTTAGCCGTTGGTAAGAATGGAGGGTGGGGGAAACTGGCAAAAGGCATGTCAAAGAAGGTTTAACTTGCTATATTGATTTCTTAACTGAACATAAAACTTCATCAAAACAAAAGTGTATGAAAAACGATGCTGCTACTTTAACACCTGCTTCCCGCCGCGACTTCCTCCGTCAGGGATCACTGATTGCCGGGGGAATGCTGGCTGCACCCCTGCTATCGCATGCCAATTTTTTTTCCGGCGCCGATGACGTGATTAAAATTGCCTTAATCGGATGTGGTGGGCGCGGCACCGGTGCGGCAACACAGGCCCTGATCAGTAAACAAAACGTAAAGCTGGTTGCTATGGCAGATGCGTTCCGGGATAATATTGATAAATGCTACCGGGCGCTCAGCAGTGAAGCGATTGAAGAATCTACCGGTGGCAGGGGCAACCTGAAAGGCAAACTGGATGTTCCGGAAGAAAGAAAATTTACCGGTTTTGATGGCTACCTGAAGGCCATTGCGCTGGCCGATGTGGTGTTGCTGGCTACCCCGCCCGGCTTCCGGCCCATTCATTTTGAGGAAGCCATCCGGCAGGGAAAACATGTGTTTATGGAAAAACCGGTGGCTACCGACCCGGCCGGGATACAAAAAGTGCTGGCAGCGGCAGCCATCGCCAAACAAAAAAAGTTAAACGTGGTAGTGGGCCTGCAACGGCATTACCAAAATTCGTACCTGGAGTTATATAAGCGAAGGGAAATGATTGGAGATATCACTTCGGCCCAGGCCTGGTGGAACAATGATGGGGTGTGGGTGCGTCCACGCAAGGAGGGCCAAACCGAAATGGAATACCAGGTACGTAACTGGTATTATTTCAACTGGCTTTGCGGCGATCATATCACCGAGCAGCACATTCATAATATTGACGTGGTTAATTGGTTTAAGGGTGGATACCCGGTAAAGGCCCAGGGCATTGGTGGGCGCCAGGTGCGCAATGGAAAGGAGCATGGAGAAATATTTGATCATCATTTTGTAGAATTTACCTACGCCGATGGTAGTATTCTCAATAGCCAGTGCCGCCACATACCGGGCACCATGAGCAAGGTGGATGAATTATTGGTAGGTACAAAGGGGAAAATCATGGCAGGGGAAGGCACTATTACCAATCATAAGGGCAGCACCATTTACCAGTTTGATAAAAAAGGGGAAAACAATCCTTACCAGCAGGAGCACGATGAATTATTTGCCGCCATAGCGAAGGGTGAGTACAAGTTTGCTGACACCGAAAACGGCGCCTTTAGTACGATGACCTCTATTCTTGGTCGTATGGCTACCTACAGTGGCCAGGTAATCAATTGGGACACCGCCCTTAATTCAGGCTTAGACATTCAACCTAAAACCTACGACTTTAGTGCGCTACCACCTGTGCTACCCAATGATGCCGGGTATTACCCGGTGGCTATTCCTGGTAAAACTAAATATGTATAGTGCAAAAGAAAACGCGCCGCAATAAGTAAAACAAAGTAGAAGGGTTACCTGGCAGGCGATTACCGTAGTCAATAGATTGTAGTTTTCTCCAATCGGGGATCAACATATAAGAGTTAACTTAAAATTTCAACCAAATAGTGGTGGTATCAATGTAGTGAAATGCGCTGCATTATTCAGTACTAACAGCAATGATTACATGCCCGAAATGGCTGGTAAAAATTTCGCATGCAGATAGTTATAACAGATGGGTATACACTTAATCCAGGCGATCTAAGCTGGAAGGCTTTTGAGGAGTTAGGGGAGGTGGTGTATTACGATCGTTCCGCTGCCGGTGAGGTAGTCCTGCGATGTAAAAAGGCGAATATCATCCTTACCAATAAAACCCCCATTACAGCGGAGGTGATAGCGGCAGCGACGGAACTCCAGCTGGTGGCCGTAACAGCTACCGGGTATAATGTGGTGGATGTCACGGCTGCAAAAAACCGGGGTGTCATGGTGTGTAACGTGCCTGGGTATGGTACCCATTCTGTAGCGCAACATGCTTTTGCTTTATTGTTGGAGTTAACCAACAGGGTGGGGAATAATGCTGCTTCCGTGCACGCCGGCGATTGGTACCGGTCGCCCGACTGGTGTTATACGCAGCAGCCATTGATGGAATTAAAGGGTAAAACCATGGGCATCATTGGCCTGGGTAAAATTGGTGCCCGGGTGGCAAAAATCGCTCTCGCCTTTGGAATGAAGGTATTATACTATCGGGGCAGGGAGAAAGTGGCGGCTGCACGGGAGGTGAAACTGCATGAATTGTGTATGCAAGCCGATGTTATATCGGTGCATTGCCCGCTTACTGCGGAAAATGATGGTTTTATCAATAAGGAATTGCTCGACCTCATGAAACCCAGCGCCTTACTGCTGAATACGTCACGGGGGCAGTTAATTAACGAACGTGACCTGGCCGATGCATTGCAACAACATACGCTCGCTGGGGCTGCCAGGGATGTATTAAAACTGGAACCGCCCTTGCCTGGACATCCGCTGGTTGGATTGCCCAATTGTATAATAACCCCGCATACCGCCTGGATCAGCAGGGAAGCCAGGCAACGGGTAATGGAAACAACCCTTCAAAATGTAACCGCGGCCCTAAAAAGCCAG
>JBBQOJ010000093.1:0-7855 GCA_038330815.1 Chitinophagales bacterium
ATTTTATGGTGACCGGCGCAGCTAAAGCACCCGGCCAGCAAATGGTAGCACTGTTGGGGTATAGCAATACATTTCCTTTTAATCATTCCCTCCAATTGTTGAGCGACTTTAAAGGCGATTTTTATTTCAACGGAAATAAAAGGCAACTTGCCCTTTCCAATATTCTTGATATTGGACAGGCGGAAGGACTCTGCTTCAGCAGCACGAACGCCGGGTACCTTTCTAACGAAAAAGTGGATGCATTAAGTATTAATCAACGGTTACATGCGTTCGATATCAGTAACCTTATTTCGGCAGCCACCACCCTTTTTATTTTTGAAGGCAATGGCAATTGGGATGAGGCGGCCAACTGGAAAAATAGCCGAATACCAGCGGCAAATTTGCAGGTGGGCAGTGAGATAATAATTAATCCCCTGGCCGGTGGCCAGTGTACATTAAATTTGCCCTATATAATTACGCAGGGTGTTCAGCTAAAAGTAAATGATGGGAAACAATTTATTATAAAAGGAAACCTAACCCTGCAATAGTGGGGGCGGTGGTGAACTGATTCAGGAGATACCATCGCTTATAAATGAAAAGAACTACCCGGCAACAGGTAGTTCTTTCATTATTGAACTGTATATATAGAAGGTACGGATTAACAGCGACTAGCTAAATAAACCGCCCTTTTTCAATGAACGTGTTCCTTCACCAATCTTAAATCCATTCTGGTATATCTGAATAATATAATTTCCCTGTTGAAAGTTTGCGCCGGGTGTAAAGGCAAATTCAACATTTTTCTTCTTAGCTGTTTCCACATTTACCGGTACTTTGGCAGTATATGATTTATCTCCATCTTCACGGGTAGTAAAAGTACCTGTACCAGCTCCTACTGTATTTACCGGTTTGCCATCTGGCCCTATTACCAATACATACACATCGGTCATGCCGGCAACGGCTATACGATTATCTACATCAAAGCTAACAACCAATTTATCCACCCGCTTGGCTACACTAGATACTTTTTCTTTACCGTTATTTTTAACATTGATCGGGGTAATCTTAATATTATAGGCATTTAGGGTTGAAGCTATATCTACTCTCTTTTCCAGGTCTTCTTTCACTACAGTCGTAGCAGTAAGATCGGTGGTCAATTTTTCTTTTTCCTGCGTTAATACTACTTTATCGTTAGATAATGTTGTATTTTCCTGGGTTAAACGGGCTACTTCAACTTGCATGCTTTCAATTGTTCCGTTTAATGAATTAATTAAGCCCTTTGCCTTTTTCAATTCGGCTGCAGTTGCATTCTTATTATTAAGTATGCTGCGTATTTCGGCTTTCACTTTTGAAATCTCGGTGTTCTTATCTGCTAATTTACTTTCCATGCCCTTATTTGCGCTCGACATAGAATCTAGTCTTGCCAATGAAGCATCAAAGCTTTTTTGTACATCACTTTTTTCTTCGCTTACGGTGGCAATCTGTGTTTCCTGCTGGTGAATAACTTCAGTGGTTTTATTTTTATCTACAATTAAGTAGCCACTCAAACCAATTACACCTGCAGCTAACACACCAATAATGATATTTTTGGTACTGCTGGCAGCTGGCTGATTATAAGGTTCGGTCTTTGGAAAATTGTCGGTAGTATTCATGATATTAAGTTTTTAATTTAGTTTTTTTGATGATAAGGTATTGTCGCCCGCAGCAAGATTTCCAAAACCGTGCCATATTTTTTTATCTTCATATGTTCCAAAGGCTGGTAGATCATTAATAGAGTAGTAATCAATCAGGTACACTGGAATTTGTGAATAAAAATGAACAGATAGGTCAATAAGAATAGTAGCGTGATAAAATGAAAATACCAACCGATACCAACAGCAAAGCCGGACTTTTGCAAAAACCCAGGCACTGAGCAGGTAGCCGGCACCGTTAGCCTGGTAAGTATTATGTAACAACAGGGCGCGTAAGCAGCCATTGCAGCAAGGGTACAACAAGGAGTAAAATTAAAAGCAGTATAAAGCCGGTCTTTTGAAACGGGGTAAGGTCCTGGTCGTATTCAGGTACCAGGATAATTTTCAGGTAGCTGATTAAACTGCTTTCAGCAGCAGAATATTCGCCTGGCGTAAATTTATTGCGCAATACCCGACTTTCCGTTACCAATATATCCCTGATCGCTGCGTACTGTTCATCAGTTAAATCTTCATAACTGCCTTCGTACCCTATCCCCATTTTATCCAGCACCCGGCGTACCCTATAGCAAAGGTATAGTCGACGCACGCGGATAATCGCCAGTACCATTACTACTACAAGTACCCACACTTTAAACACCAATGCAAAGTAACCGAGCACTAAAATCGATGCCACCACAAAGAGGAGTTGTATCAACAGGTTGTCTCGTATAAACAAAGTTTCAAAAAGCTGTCCGCCATCCAAAGGACTTACCGGCAACAGGTTAAAAAGATTCAAAGCGAGAAAGGCCATTGCCGCGAGGTAATATTGTTGGTTGTGATTATACTGGTAAAGTAGTAACAAGATCATGCCCAACAATATGCCTGGTAGAGGGCCGGCAAGCAGTACAATTATTCTTTTAAATTTTGAAAAGTGGCTTGATTCACCGGAAACGAAGGCGCCCATAAAAGGAACAAATGTCATTCGAACGGCACGGTAGCCAAAATATTTCATTGCTGCAAAATGCCCAGACTCATGTATAAGTAATACGCTAACCAATATAAAAACGGCCGACCAGCTTTTAAAGAAAAAATAGTCCACGGCAATTAGTAATGCAAAACTTAATAAGGTTTTCAACAAAGACGAAAATGCCAGGGCGGTACCAGGCCGGGAAGCGGTTAACTCGTCTGTTTCAGGCTCCATGTATATTAGCTATTTATCAGCAAATATATCGATCTCCCATCGTTCCTGATAGATCGCCCGGCCTTCTGCCTGTTTAAAATAAGTAGTTATTGTTGTCTGCAATCAATAATGCAATGTTTTACTTATTACTATTACGTAACAGGAAAAGAACGCAGACAGCATTACCACCTAATAGTAAATGTACGTTACTGCGAAACCGTAGTATTGCCATGCGCCTGCCGATATATTACTACCTGCGCAGTAAATATGCTGTGATGTAAAAAGGGCATAATTGCTCTTGTGGGAGACCTGTAATGAGTGCATCTTTGTATCAGCAATTGAATGAAATGATATCATCAGGCAATTGTTAACATTGTTATTCAAATCCAAACAAATAACAAAACAAATTATCCAAATCCCTTAGAAAACTAAAAAACCAGTATCCGGGTACTATGCTGTAAAAGGCGATGATGTGCCAAAACCAAACCCAATATCCTTAGCCTATGCTGTAAAAAGCGAGGATGGCAAAAACCAAACAACACTGAAACCAGGAACTTACTATTTCTGGGAGGCAATGCCTCAACACATTAATTGATCCCGTTGAACCAGCTAAAAGCGGTTCGCAAGAACTTACTTCCACAGACTATGAAAAACCGGTAGCTGTGGAAGTTTTTCATTTTTATAATTCCCCCCGTTGTTAGTATTTTAAACTTGGTCGCCCGCTGTTTTTAATTTGCAACTACCCGCTTCTCCCAACAAATATTTCGGTTCATCAGTAGGTGACCACAGTATGTCAACTATTTTAATATGGCTGATTTTCTACAGTAGCAATCACTGCCCTGCTACAAACAGGCTTTCCTATTCCTATATCTTTACACCACAATGTGCTACACTGTTTTCATATCACGGGAAACAGTTATTTTCCGCCGCTTGATGCAAATCTTACAGGAAATTAAAATGCCTGCTTTTTGATAATTATGACCGTTGCTTTTATAGTCATTACTTCCAGCAAAGCGAAAGTAGCAGGTACAGGGAAAGAGGGAAGGGTAACGCCGGAACAGCAGGAGGTACTATTGAAAATAAAAATCAACAGGTTAATAATGAATTATTCAGGATGGTTGCTGGCGATGATGTTACCGTTTTTTTATAGCGGAGCAGTTGCGCAGGGATACGGCCCGGTTTTTAGTCATCTTACTACCAGCAACGGACTTTCACAAAATTCCGTCTTTGCTATTATAAAAGATTATAAGGGGTTTATGTGGTTTGCCACCGATGAGGGATTGAACAAATATGACGGCTATCAATTTACCACCTATAAACACGATCCTGCCAACAAACAAAGTATCAGCAACAACTCCATCTACGATATAAAGGAAGACAGTGCCCATAATTTATGGGTAGTAACCGCGGGCGGATTGGACAGATTTGACAGGGCAAGGGAATCCTTCACCCATTTTACCTTGCCGGATAAGTCTGCTATGATTAAAAATATTTGTTTAGACCGTAAACAACAACTCTGGTTAAGTACTACCGGGGGGGTTGTGCTTTTTGATGCCGGGACAAGTACATTTAAGTTTTTTACTAACAAGCCTGGTGACAGCAATACCCTCAGCAATAATTTTGTTTACCGTATTCTTGAAGATGAGGATGGCAAACTATGGGTAGGTACGCGTAACGGCCTTAATCGTTTCAACCCGCTTACACATCAATTCGAACATTTCTTTCACCAACCTGGTAATCGCTCCAGTATTGGTGAAGGTTATATCAAGGCTTTATGGAAAGATCGCAAAGGAAATATCTGGATTGGTACCCAGGGAAGCGGCATTGCGAGGTATCAACGGAACAATAATACATTCATCAATTATAGTTACCAGGCGGGAAGGAAAGACTGGATTAATCATAATGATATTTTATCTTTTACAGAATCGCTTAACGGCGACTTGTGGATCGGCACTGAAAACGGCGGTATTAATATATTTGACAAGGTGAATAATCGCTTTGTACATTATCAAAACAATGAGTTTGATCCCAGTAGTATTTCAGGTAATTCTATCCATAGTCTTTATAGGGATGACATAGGAAATATATGGGCCGGTACCTGGTCCAATGGAATAAATTTTTTCCCGGTACATGGCAAAAAATTTAAACATTTTCAACACATACCGGATAACAACAACAGCCTGAGCAATGACCTGGTGCTTAGTATCAGTAGCGATGAAGAACAAAAAATCTGGATAGGTACGGATGGCGGCGGACTCAACCGCTTTGATCCGCTAACCCGTCGGTTCACACGGTACAACGCTAATAACCCTGCAGCCACCCATCTTTTTAACAATTATGTGGTTACTGTGTCCGAATTTAGAAAGGAAGAAGTGATTGCTGGTTTTCATCGTGGGGGAATTGATATATTCAATACAGTTACCGGCCATTTCAAACACTATGCACCGCCAGCGGTAAATCCCAACCGCTTGTCGGCTCCAAGTATTAATGTAGTGTACAAAGACAGGCAGCAAAACGTATGGCTTGGCTGCTCCGATAATGTCGGCATCTATTTATTTGATGTTAACAGTCACCACTTTTTAAACTATGCTCCCAATGACCGTGTCGGCAATACCATCAATGGCGGGCGGGTTTTTGTAATGTACGAAACGAGGGCAGGAAATTTTTATATTGGCGGGGATAAGGGCCTCGACTTGTTTGATCGGAAAACGGGCATATTTACCCATCAGCAACACCAGCCTGGCAATGCTCAAAGTATTAGTAACGACATGGTGTATTCCATCAGCGAAGATTCAACAGGTAACCTTTGGATCGGTACCGCAGGCGGCCTGAATTATTTTAATATAAAGCTGGGCACTTTTATGTGTTATAACGAAAAGGATGGCCTTCCCAATAACACGGTATGGGGTATACTCCAGGATCGCCATGGAAATTTATGGATCAGCACGAATAAAGGAATTTCCCGCTTTAACCCGTATACAAAAAAATTCAGGAATTATACCACCAGCGATGGGCTACAGGATAATGCATTCAAGTTAGGCGCAGCGTACCAGTTGCCTTCGGGTGAAATGTTTTTTGGCGGTGTAAATGGTTTTAATGCTTTCCACCCTGATGGTATAATTGATAATACCATGATACCCCCGGTATACCTAACGGGCCTGTCTATTTTTAATAAACCCGTTGTTGTGGGAAACAAGGGCCCCTTAAATAAATCAATCAACGAAATTGATGGGATTACCCTTGCCTACAACCAATCGGTGTTTACCGTGGAATTTGCCGCGCTAAATTTTACCCATCCGGAAAACAACAATTACGCCTACCTGCTGGAGGGTTTTGAGAAGGAGTGGAATTACGTGGGTAATAAGCGGAGCGCCACCTATACCAACCTTTACCCTGGTACTTATATTTTTAAAGTAAAAGCTAGTAATAATGATGGTGTTTGGAACGAAACCGCTACGCAGTTAATCATTACGGTGATACCGCCGTTTTGGCTAACCTGGTGGTTTGTGATGTTGCTGGCGTTGCTTATTATTGGTGCCGTGGCCGCGTTGTACGGGTACCGGGTTAATGTCATTCAACAACAAAAAGTATTATTGCAGCAACAGGTAGATGTTCAAACCCGCCAGCTGGTGCTTTCCAACAAGGTGGAACGTGCAGCCCGGTTGGAGGCGGAGCAGGCAAGGCTTGACTCGGACGAGGCCCGGCAGCAACTTTTCAGAACCAATGAAACGCTGTTGGTTAAAAACAAGGAGCTGGAACAATTTGCCTTTGTAGCTTCCCACGATTTACAGGAACCTTTGCGAACCACTACCGGTTTCGTTCATCTATTACAGCAACAATACCAGGGCCGGCTTGATGAACGGGCCGATAAATACCTTGCCTTTATTCTTTCAGCCTCTACCCGCATGAAAACGCTGATATGCGACCTGCTCGACTTTTCAAAAATTGGCAATAAAGCTGCGCTGGAGCTGGTTGACTGCAATGCAGTTGTGCAAAATGTGCTAATGGATATCCAGGTAGCCATTACGGAATCGGCTGCGGAAATTAAGGTGGATGAATTGCCCTTGCTGCCGGGGTACCCTACGGAGATTAAGTTGCTCTTTCAAAACCTGCTGTTAAATGCGATCAAGTTTCGCAAAAAAACTGTGGCACCGGTTATTACTATTTCCGCCAGGCATATAGACGGGTACTGGGAGTTTGCCGTAAGTGATAACGGAATAGGAATAGCACCGCAATACAACGAAAAAATTTTTGATATTTTTCAACGGCTTCATACAAGAAACGAATATGATGGATCGGGTATCGGGCTATCGCATTGTAAAAAAATTGTAAGCCTGCACCATGGAAAAATCCACGTAACGTCTACCCTCGGGGTGGGCAGTACTTTTTACTTCACCCTATTTATTCACCCAAACCAACCGTTAACCGATCCCGGTAATGCTATCCAAACCAATGAAAACTCCCTTTAACGCTGTATTGTTGATTGATGACGATGAGGCCACTAATTTTTTAAATCAAATGTTGTTGGAAGATGCCGGTTGTGCCCTGCGCATCGATGTGGCAGAAGGCGGCAGACAGGCGCTCAATTTCCTTACAGCAGCCAACAGTGGTAACCTGGCTGCTGCAACGGATTTTCCCGACCTTATTTTGCTTGACATCAATATGCCTGCCATGGACGGTTGGGAGTTTCTTGACAATTGCCTCCTTTTATTCGAAACTGCTTTTGCCAATAGCCGGGTGATTATGTTAACTACCTCTGCCAACCAGGCAGATCGTGAGCGGGCCGAAACTTATGCTATCGTAAACGGTTTTGAAACCAAACCATTAACCCATGCTATCATTGAACAAATCGTTCAACAACATCGTGCTGCTATCCTGGAAAAAGCCCCTGACACCGTAGCCGTAACAATAACCTGACCTTTTGAAATTCCACCACATGACGCTTCATCCAGCCATTCACGAACAGCTACAATTGCATTGCAGTGATCAGCAGCAATTACAGCCATCCTTAACCAACCTGCTGCAATCC
>JBBQOJ010000094.1:0-7797 GCA_038330815.1 Chitinophagales bacterium
GGAAGCCAGTATGGTAAAAGCAGGCAGTTCTTCGGCGGATATTAAAAAGGCCGTAGCGGCAGCCGCCGCAGGCAGAAAACGGTTCCTGGAAAGTGCTGACCTGGCGAGTGATGAAAGAATCCTGGCAGCTACTGCCATGAGGTTTTACCAGGATGTTGACAAAAACCAGCACCCGATTGGCTTTTACGAAGGCCTGCAATCTACCTATGGTAATTTGAAGGAAGCTGCTACGTTTAAAAAATGGGCCCGCGACCTTATCAGCAAAACGATCCTATTAAATGAAGCCAAATGGGACGCATTTGTGGCCAACCCGGATGCTAACACATTGCAGGCTGATCCGGCTTTTTTATACGCTTCTTCTTTTGTTAAAAATTATAATACCAAGTACGCCTCCCTATACACTGCTTTCAACAATACCAATGCAGAACTTGGGAAAAGCTATATGAAGGGTATCATGGAAATGAATCCCCAGGCCGCAAAAAAAATGTACCCGGATGCCAACTTCAGCATGCGCGTAAGTTATGGAAACGTAAAAAGTTATAGCCCCGCAGATGCGGTACTTTACGATTACGTTACCACTGGGAAAGGTATTCTCGAAAAATACAAAGCGGGTGATTATGAATTTGACCTGCCAGCTAAACAGGTTGAATTAATGAAGAAAAAAGACTTCGGTCAATATATTGACAAAGGTAAAAACGACCTGGTCGTAAATTTCATTACCACCAATGATATCACCGGAGGTAATAGCGGCAGTCCGGTGATTGATGCAAATGGCAATTTAATCGGCCTGGCGTTTGATGGAAATTATGAAGCCCTGAGTCATAAGATCGCTTTCGATAAAGACCTCAACAGGACCATTTGTGTAGATGTACGTTATGTGTTATGGTGCATTGATAAACTGGGTGGCGCTTCCAATATTATTAAGGAACTTACATTGGTGAGATAAATTGTCTTCATTGAGAAAAAAGCCGCGGTTTAGAACCGCGGCTTTTTTATATTACCTGGGATTCAATAACATCTGCCGGAGACCTGTGGCCTGTTTTGAGCGTGTTATTTTTTTGTATCCCTTTTTTGCCTGCTAACAGGTTTATTCAAAAAAAATAACATCGGTGTTAACTCCTCCTGTTGCAATGCAAGGCTGGGGTAAAAATTATCCTTTGAAACTTTCAGAGAAATAGTCATTTTTGTAGCAGCAAGTGTGGCCTGCGATAATGCCCCTTTGGTTATGGGACGGCTGGAGGCTGATGCGAATGTATTCTTTGATAACGGGCGCTACCTGACCTCCTTTGTCTTGAAGACCGGTAAGTAATTGGCGGCCCTGGTTAAACAATTGTTTAGCATCCTGCGTTTACATTAAAATTATTACTATGATAAAATTATACTTTCCTTCATTTTTAACCCTGTTACTGATGGCCTCCTTATTTACAACCTCTGCACAGTCCGGCAGTACGGTGAAAGGTGAAGAAGTTACCTACGCTGTGGATGGCGTTGCAATGAAAAGTTTTATTGCCTATGATTCAAAAAAGACAGGTAAACGGCCCGCCATCCTTGTGATTCCAGAATGGTGGGGTAATAACGAATATACCCGTACCCGGGCAAGAATGCTGGCCGAGCTGGGCTACATTGCCATAGCGGTAGATATGTATGGAGAAGGAAAAGTTGCCAATGATCCTAAAGAAGCAGGTGAACTGGCCACACCTTTATATCAAAGCCCACAGTTAGACCAACAGCGTATGCAAGGTGCCATTAACAAAATAAAGCAGCACCCTCAAACCGACACGGCTAACATTGCTGCGATTGGCTATTGCTTTGGTGGGTCAATGGTATTAAATGCTGCCAAGTTGGGGATGAAATTGAAGGGGGTGGTAAGTTTTCATGGCGGGCTTGCAACGGTACCTGCTACCGCCGGCACCACCCGGGCTGCTATTTTAGTTTGCCATGGCGGGGCAGACAATTTTATCAGCGAGGAAGAAATCAAACAGTTCAAAACCAACCTCGAAGACATGAAAGTTCCCTACACTTTTAAAGTGTATGAAGGTGCTACCCATGCTTTCACTAATCCGCTCGCCACCGCTACCGGTAAAAAATTCAATATGCCCATTGCTTATCACGAAGAAGCTGATAAACAAGCCTGGCTGGACATGAAGCAATTTCTTGCAAAAATATTTTAACAGTCAATACACCCATCAACATTAAAGATGGCTAAGTAAAATGCGTTATGGCAGAAGATCTTCATATTATATCCGGAACGAAAACACAGGGGTACCAATCTATATTGCCCCAGCTTGAAGCCCTGCTTGCCTGTGAGACCGACCTGGTGGCCAATCTTGCCAATGTTGCGGCTGCCTTAAAAGAACAATTCGGTTGGTTGTGGATTGGATTTTACCTGGTAAAAGAAAAGGAGCTGGTGCTTGGCCCATTCCAGGGTCCGGTGGCATGCACCCGTATCCGCCCTGGCCGGGGTGTTTGCGGTACTGCATGGCAGCAGGGAGCCACCCTGATTGTTCCGGATGTAGCAAAGTTTGCCGGCCATATTGCCTGTAGCAGTTTATCGCGTTCAGAAATCGTAGTGCCAATACTGCGTGACGGGATAGTGGTGGGTGTACTGGATGCCGATAGTGAACTAGAGGATCATTTTGATGAGACTGACAAACACTATCTTGAACAAATCATTAAGCTGTTGACTTTTCCAAATAGCCTGCCTTAAGCAGGTTGCCTAGGGGCAGGCACGGGCACTTTATTGTCTTTCCAACCCCATAAATACCGGCAGGCATAGGTACGGTAGGGTCTCCACTTTTCTGCTATTTGAATCATCTTCATTTTTAATTCTTTTTTATCCAGGTGTTGCAATTTGTATAATTGTTGCATGCTTTGTTGTATACCCAGGTCATCTACTGCAAACACGTCCTCCCTTCCCAATGTAAACATCAGGATCATTTCTACTGTCCATTGGCCAACCCCCTTTATCTGTGACAAATAGCTGATCAATTCACCGTTGGAAAGTTTATTAAGTGTTGCATCAGTGATTTTCTCCTGAATAAAAAAAATACACACATTGTGCAGGTAGCCAGCCTTGGCATAGCTAAGCCCGATAGCGCGGAGCGTTTCCAGGGGGGTGTCAGCTATTTGTTGCGGGGTAGGTGTAGCACCGGGATAAAGTTGTAGAAAGCGTGCATAAATTACCGCCGCCACCTTTGTGCTTAATTGCTGGCTCATAATGGAAGCACACAAATGAAGGTACACCCCTTTCTTTTTTACCAATTGAAAGGGCTCCTGTAAAACCATGATCTTTTTCAGGCGACTGTCTTTGCTGAGTTGTACAAGATGTTCCATAAACAATTATCCCGCCTGGTCGTACGCCATTTTTATATAGCGAATCAGTCGATCATTCAATTGGCTATCATTTTCTATTTTAATTCGATGGGTGCACATACTATTCCAGCTTCCGGCTGCAGTGAGGCCTTCAGCAGAAAAATTGCCTTGTAGATTTAATCCAATGTCAAGCCTTGTTTTTACAGACGGTTGAATAAGGGCAAATTGCTTTTTTCTGCGAACACTCACATAGGCTTTTTTGGGTGACAATTCCACATCAGGCCCAAACTTTTGGATGGCTACTATCAATTGATCGTACCAGGGTTTCAGCAGTTCCTTTCCTTTAAACTGGTCAGCAACCAGTTGGCCGGAATCGCTGGCACCGGCATGGCTTTGCCTGGCATAATGCACCACCAGGTTGGCGTTGCCATGCCCCAGCCCGAAGTTGGTCTTCAGGAAATTTAAAATTTCTGTATGTTTCTGTAGTCCGCAGTTATTGGCGATCAAAATCCATTCCGCCATACTTTTTCCTGTACTTGTTTCCAGGTTTTTTACCTGGTTAATTTCTGCCTGCTGTAGTGTAGTATCCATAACGCTGGTAGCTTTAGTTAAAGAAAGAAAGCATTTCCGGTAAACAGGTATTCGCCATTGATTAACCGGTTGAATTATCATTATTATTTATGGGAGCAAGATGTAGCAATGTACAATTTTTATGAACTAAACTATAGTACTACTATGAAACGTCTGTGGCGTCGCACACCCGTCCGAAAGGCGTTCAGCCGGGCGGGCTTGTACTTTTTTACAACAGAGAGCATAGTGCAATTATACAGACTAAATCGCTACCTCATTAATAAGTAGCAGCATGATGAATTTTAACCATCGCAAAACCGCGCTATTACCCGGCCTGTTAAAAAAATACCTTTGAAAACTGGCTTATCTTTTCTGGCTATCTTCGAACATTTTTATCCATTCAGTAACGGTGATTTTTCCAGCAAGTGCTCCGATCAATTGGTAGGGAATGGTTACCAGGTTTTTAAACCGCATACAACTTTTGCCCATATCCGGTTTGGCAGTGGTATGTTTTGGCCATTCCTCCAAAAGCCACTGTAATAATTTTTTATCGCTGTAAACACTCATGTGGTACACCGCAATAAAATTTTTCTGCGATGCTATATTCATGAAGGGCAACGGCAAAGTGGGGTCACAATGATAACCGGCCGGGTAAAGCCGATGGGGTACCACATAGCCAATCATCCCACAGTTCATCTCTTCCTTAAAGCCCGGAGGCAGGTTTTTCCTTATTTCTTTTCGCAACGCCATGATCGCCGCTTTTCGTTCCGGTGCTAATTCAAGCAGGTATTGATCAACCGTAGTAGCTGCAGATTGCATAATTAATTTATTTCGATGTTCATCTAACCCGGTGAACACCTGTTTTTAATAAACGTTATTGATAAGGGTTAGGTTGCTAAGTTAATTTTAAAATTTGCCAAATCAAAGCTTTTTAAAAACATGCCTTGACTACGAACCTGCTCAAGTAGAGTAACGATAGCGAACCTTGTCCTCAAAGCGATAATACCAGTGCTGACATATAAAATTAACCCTGAATTTTTAAATTTTCTGTCTGAAAATTATGCAATGCATGGGTTGACGGGTAGTTGAAAAAATGCGGTTGCTAAACGCTGCTGAAATAAAATAAATCCAGTTTTTTAACAAGGATTGCTTTGGATGGTGAATTAGCGAGGCTTTAATTCAGCAGGTTAACTATGCCTATAACTGGTTACAATTTAGTTATTACTTATTGTGGAACAGAATGCAAACCAATGCGATTGCCTTCGGTATCCAGTATAATGGCCATGAACCCATACTCTGCCGAAATTTCAGTTTTTGGCAATACGATACTTCCGCCTGCACCTGTCACTTTATCCAACACCAGTTGCACATCAGGATTTCCATTTAAATAAATTAAAGGGCCTTCCGATGCAGATACCTTATGAAAATCTCCGCTGCTAACGAGGGCTCCACCAATCCCTGTCATAGGATCGTCAATCGGAAACATCCGCATACTGATATTATCAAGGTCCATCGGAATCATCTCTATACTAAAGATGGCTTCATAAAATTGTTGCGCCCTTTTGAGGTCGGTTGCCGGGATTTCAAACCAGCTAATGGCATTATTCATAATTAAAAATTTTAAAACCCGGGAAGGGTGGTGATTGAATAAAAAAAGATTTTAATGCCTGCATAGCCAGGCGACCAACTAAACGGACGAACTAATTGCTTAAATTTCAAAACAAGCCAGCTTCTCTAACGCCAAACGCCGATGATTGCACCCATTAAGATAAGTCCTGCCATACCATAACCACCATTGATGCAGATTACACGGCCGCTTCTATGCTCAAAAAGGCCGTGCATAGCCACTGCACAAAACACCCAGATTCCGGCAAGGAAGCCAGCGGTGGCGCCCCAAACGATATCCGTTTTTTGAGCACACCCTGCCGGGCAATCAGCCGGGCCGTCTGCCAGGAACATCGCCAGGTTAGCAGCCATGATAAGAGAAAGTACAAAGGTGATACCATAAATTTTTACCAGGTTGCCTTTACGAATTGTTTCTATATCCAATTTATTAGCTGCCATCCAGGCGTTGCCAAATAAAGCAGGCGAATACCATACCCCTCCAAGTACAAAGGCAGAGATTCCTGCTATTAATACCGCCAGCCAGTTGATTGATGACATATCCATAATGGAAAAATTTAAGGGTGAAAGTATTAATTGATTAAACTAAACTAATTCACAAACTTTACAACTGCAAGTACCGTAAGCACCAAGCACGTAATTATGCCGATAAAATTTAAAAATAGTACGACGAAAGCTGGTATACAACGGGAAAGGATAAACGATGTAGGGTTCCGCGTATTGCTGGTGCCGTTTTTTGGCATTTCCATTCCGCTGATAACGCAAATGGTGCCACACGGACAATTCACCAACCTGCAGGTAAAACTCAGTTATGGCTACACCATTGGCATTGCCTTCATTATTTATGAAGGTACCCGCTTCCTGCACTTTACGCTTCGCAGCTATTTTGACTGGTTTAATAAACCGGTTAAAAAAATCCTGGCCATTATTGTTACCATTCCTTTTTTCTGTGTGCCGGTCAGCTTCCTGTTATTGGTAACCTGGTACTACCTTTTTTTGGACGGAAGGGTAAACTGGCCGGTGGTAAAGCTTTCCACAACGATTATTACTGCCGCGGTTTTCTTCCTGGTAAACGTATATGAAACCGTTTTTGCAGTGAGGGATATGGCGGCCGATAAAATCAACAAAGAACAATTGGAAAGGGCCAGGGCAGAGGCAGAACTGGAGGCACTTAAAAACCAGATTGATCCGCATTTTATTTTTAACTCGCTCAACACCCTTAGTCACCTGATTGAAGCTGAACCATTGAAGGCCAGGCAATTCAACGATAACCTGGCAGATGTGTACCGGTATATATTGCAAAATAAAGCCCGTGATCTTGTGCTGTTAACAGAGGAGATTTCTTTTTTATTGGATTATTTTTCACTGCTTAAAATACGTTTTGAACGTGCCATCCTGCTAACCATTGATGTTGCCCCCGACCAGCAGGAGCAATTTTTAATTCCACCCATCTCGTTACAAATACTAGTGGAAAATGCCATTAAGCACAATGAGTTTTCCGATAAGTCGCCCTTACAAATAATTATTTGCCTGGGTGAAAACCAACTGGTCATTTCCAACCCAATAAATAAAAAAGAATTACGAAAACCGTCTTCCAAAATTGGGTTGCGTAACTTGAGTGAGCGTTACCAGTTAACAACGAATAAGTCAGTGAGCATAAACGAAATTGACGGTTGTTTCGTTGTTGTTCTTCCTTTGCTTAAACTTGATTAGTCACTATATGATGGTTATAATAATAGAGGACGAAAAACCTGCTGCAGAAAAATTAGTGAATGCGCTGCATCAATATGATAAAGCTATCCAGGTACAAGCCATACTTGGAAGTATTGAATCGGCTACGGAATGGTTTCGCCATCACCCAATGCCTGCCTTAATTTTTATGGACATTGAATTATCAGATGGCATTTCATTCCGGCTGTTTGATGGTTGTAATATCACCTGCCCGGTTATTTTCACCACGGCCTATGATGACTACTGGCAGGAAGCCTTTGCTTATAACAGTATCGAATACCTATTGAAACCAATACGGCAAAATAAACTGGAGGCTGCACTAAAAAAATACGATGCCCTCAGCCGTTATTTTGCCAGCCATTTTCAGCAAATGATGCAGGGGCACCAGTTGAAAGAAAAATATAAGAAACGATTTCTTGTAAAAAGGGGTACCGATTATATCACCATTAAGTGTGACGATATCGCCTGTTTCTACGCTACCCATAAACTGGTATGCCTGCTGGATTGTAACAACCAGAAATTTATACTGGATAAATCCCTTGCCGATATTGAAAAAGAAGT
>JBBQOJ010000095.1:0-7739 GCA_038330815.1 Chitinophagales bacterium
TTAATTTTGGAAGGTATTGTTTTGAAATGATACTGACAGGCACCGTCCAGGTGGGATAAGTTACCATATCAGAAATTACGCTATAAAGTAAAGGCGTACGTGTGCCTGGTTTGCCACAGATGATTTTAGATTCCATAGCAACTGTATCGTTATCCCATACTTTTAAATAATAGGCCGGCAGGTTAACCAGGATATAACGTTCGGGCATTTCACGGGGCAACTGTTTATAACGGTCAAGGGTAATGGCAATTCTTTTGAACCGCTCCACATCCGTCAGGTTCATCAGCCGTACCAGTGCGGCTGTAATTTTACCATCCGCTTTTAATCCCTTTTTACGCTGGTATTTTTTAACCGCGGCAATTAATTCAAGGGAATCTGGCAATTGGTTGACCTGTGCAATACAATCCGCCTCTTTTAAGCGCAGTTGAATTTTCCGGACAAAAAAGGAGGAATCCTTTACGTTGTTGGGTTTGTAAGGATAAGGAACATAGGTATACTCCTTTCGATCCATACTATCTAAAAAAAAGGGTATCGCATTTTTTAATGCATGGTAACCTTCCAGCGTTGGTTCGATGGAGGATACCCATGCTGCCAGTTGCTTTTTTTCGAGCACCGTTGTCAATGCAGCCGTATAAAATGCCGAACGGTTGGCACTGTCGGATTTTACATTAAATACGCTATCGCCCGCCAGCCGTCCGTATTTTAAATCTTTAGCCAGTTGCATAAATGCGTCGGTGAGCAGCAGGTCGGCCCTTGTCCAAAGCGCCGCATCCATTCTTTTCAGGGAATCCATATCCAGCATTCCTTTAAGGAAATCGAGCTGCTTTAAATGGTAATGTTGGGGAAACAGCCCATATTGCCCGGCATTTTTAATAAAACCAAGGAGGGAGTCTGTCAATGGTTGCCACTTTTCGTCCTTGCTCCAAACAGCAGCATAGTTGGTACCTTCATAAAAGGCATTCACCGTTGGATATAATTTCAGGTGGATGGAGTCATCCAGCTTTCCTCCCTGTTGTACCAGGTAGGCAAGAGAAGCTTCAATGGCTTTACTGATTACCTCCTCCATTTTCTCAGGATCGGTAACGATGTTTTCATCAACAGGTTTGGCAGCGTTATTACAGGCAAGTAACAACGCCCAGCAGAGGCAACAGGTAAAAAGTAGTGTGGGTAATCTTTGATGATTCATGTTAACAGGGTAAAAATACACTGGGCGCCGGCCAGCAGGCAACAAAATATCCTGTCTCAGCCACCAAACGGTTAACAAGATAAGGAATCGATTTTATAGTAAAGCGTTGTGATGATTGTATTTATTCACAACAGTCAACCCCTTGTTGCTCACTCCCGGTGAACTTTTCAGGGTGATGGCAACTAAAATGCCGCTGCAATTACGACTGGTTTGCCTTGTATTTGGAGATTTTTTCATCACCGGTAATGTCGCCTTTACTTCTCACCTGGAGCTGGATATTGGAAATCCATTCGGGGCATCCTTTAGCCAACAGGTACTCATTTACGTCATGAATCACCTTCATTACTTCATCATAGTTTCCTTCCAGGGTGGTGGAAAATGCGCCAACCTCATATTTGATAGAGGATTGCCGGATTATTTCAATGGCTTCATCTACCCATTCATAAGGATGTTTATCCTGTACAACTGGAATGATTTGCAGGGAGGCATTAACAATAAAATGATGCATAGGTTTATTTTATGCTATGATACGGGTAAGCCGGTTTTCCATCATCAGCAGGTCAACCAGGGTAAAGGCGGTAACGGCCTCCAGCACCACGGGTACCCGAAGGGCGATACAAAGATCATGACGCCCTTTTACCGAGAAATCTTCCACCTTACCAGTTTCCAGGTTAATGGTTTGCTGCACTTTGGGTGTACTGGACGTAGGCTTTATGGCGATACGAAAAATTAGTTCATTACTGTTGGTTATTCCACCCACTACACCACCGGCATGGTTGGTTGCGGTTGCGCCAGCTGTATTTTCGATGGCATCGTTGTGTTCACTACCAAACATGGTAGCAGCAGCAAAGCCGGTACCAAATTCAATTCCCCGCACCGCGGGTATGGCAAATACGGCATGGCTGATCAGCGATTCCACCGAATCGAAAAAAGGTTCTCCCAATCCAATTGGCAGCCCGTTTACACGGCACTCCACGATGCCACCAATGGTATCCTTTGCATCGATGGCCTTTTGCAAACCAGCTTCCAAATTTTTTTCACCACCAATTTCGAGGATGGCCGCCTGTATGGATATTTCTTTCAATAATTTTTTCGCAATCACGCCCGCTGCTACCAGGCAAACAGTTAACCGGCCACTGAAATGCCCACCGCCACGAAAGTCTTCAAAGCCACCGAATTTTTTACTGGCTACAAAATCAGCGTGCCCGGGCCTTGGTACAGCACGTTGCTTTTCATAATCCCCGCTGCGGGTATTGGTATTATCAAATAAAATAGTAATAGGTGCACCAGTAGTCTTATTATTAAAAACACCATTCATGATCCTGGGCAGATCTGCTTCCTTACGGGGCGTTGTGCCTTTGGCGCCGGCCTTCCTCCGGTCGATATCCACCGTAAAATCATCGGTGGATAAGGGCAGGCCAGCGGGGCAGCCATCGATGTTAATGCCTACACATTCGCCATGTGATTCACCGAAGATGGATACCCTGAAAATTCTACCAAAACTGTTCATACTATTTTTTCCACTCCTACCGGAGCTTTTAAGTGATAATAAATTACCGTGTTAAGCTTCTGCTTCTCGGCTTACCGGTTGTACTTGTGCAATGGCCCCCAACTGTTGAAGGTGTTTATAAAAATCAGGATATGATTTATTAACCGCACCTGCTTCGCGGATAACGGTTTCACCAGTTGCGCCGAGTGCTGCTACTGCACAGGCCATGGCAATACGATGATCGTGATTGGAATGCACCTCCGCCCCGGATACGCCCTTTCCCCCTTTTACCAGCATTAGGTCATCCTGCAATATAATGTCAATACCCATTTTTCCAAACTCCTGTTGCAGCGTTAACCCCCGGTTGCTTTCTTTATGAGCCAGCCTGGTTACACCCGCTATCACCGTTGTGCCATCGCAAAAAGCGGCCAGCGCCACCAGTGGTGGAAACAAATCCGGGCAATCCGTTGCATCAAATTGAAAAGCTTTTAACCGGTTCGGGCCTATCGCTATCTCTTCTTCCCTCACCGACATTACCGCCTCCGCCATGCTTAATGCCTGCAGGATGGCTTTGTCGGCCTGGGTGGAATATACATCCAGCCCGCGTATCGTTATCCCACCGGCGATGGCCCCTGCCACCAGCAAAAAAGCCGCTCCACTCCAGTCGCCTTCCACTGTGTAAGAAAGGGAGGCCGGCCGCTCAGCGGTTACAGGATATACTTCGAAAGACGCGTAATTATTATTGATCACCGTATAACCAAAATGTGCCATCACCTGCAGGGTAAGGTCGATGTATGGCTTACTTTTCAGGTTACTAACGGTGATGGTTACCTTTTTCGTGGCTGCCTTGCCGTAAGCCATCAGCAAACCAGTGAGAAACTGCGAGCTTAGTGAACCATCGATGGTGATATCGGCGGGTTGCAGCGGCCCGGTAATTTTGATAGGGAGTTTTCCCTGGTTGGATTCGATGACAATACCCAGCCGGGGGAAAATTTCATCGAAAAAATCCATGGGGCGTGTTAGCAGGCTGCCGGAACCGTTTATGAGGATAGCAGTGCTGCCCAGCGCGGCAATGGGTGCAAACATACGGATGCCCAAACCACTTTCACCACAATTTAATTCACCCGACAAGGGCTGAAGGGAAGCGCTGTTTACCAATAGCCTCCCCGGTGCAGGATGTTGTATGGTGGCGCCCAGCTGTTGTATTACATTGAGCGCGGCCAGGTCATCATTGCTGTTACCGGGGTTAATGATTTCTGTAGTGCCGCCCGCCAGCAAGGCCGCTGCACAGGCCCGCTGCATCGAACTTTTTGAAGTGGGGGCATTCAGCTCACCGCTGATGTTACCTGGTATTATTGTTACGTTCACCGCTTAAACTTTAGTTGATCAAATCTTTGAGCTGTACCAGTGGTATGGGTTGAATAACGGCTTCGCCGATTTTGTTGAGCAACACAAAATTCATTGTATCACCCTTTCGTTTTTTATCCATCTTCAACACTTCCCATATTTTTTCCTTGTCGAAAGATAATTTTGAAGGAAGATGGTACTTTTCCAGCAAACGAACTACCCTTGCTTTATCTGTAGAATAAAAGTTGTTGATTTCCTCAGAAATGGTGCAGGCTGCAACCATCCCGATACTGATCGCATGCCCATGCAGCAGTTCATAATTATTTTCAATGGCATGCCCAACGGTATGACCGAAATTGAGCAACTTCCTATCACCGGCTTCAAATTCATCGTTCAGTACCACGTTAGTTTTAATGGCAACGTTCTTTTCTACCAGGGCCGCCAATTTCAGTTTGTCCTGTTTGAAATTTTCGAGTGTTTCGTTTTCCAGGTGAGCAAACAGTACTTCGTCTTTAATACAGGCGTGCTTAATTATTTCGGCAAAACCATTGACCCACTGTTCATGAGGTAAAGTGTGTAGCATCGAGTAATCGAACAACAGGAATTCCGGTTGTTTTACCAGGCCCACCAGGTTTTTATAAATCCCTATGTCGATCCCATTCTTCCCACCGATGGAGGCATCCACCATAGCCAGTATAGTGGTTGGAACAAAACCAAATTTCAAACCCCGCATAAACACGCTGGCAGCATAGCCGGTGATATCCGTTACCACACCACCGCCAATACCTACAATAAAAGTAGTACGATCAGCTTCCAGCGCGATCAATTGTTCAAAAATATAATTAACGGCTACCTGCTGTTTAAACGCTTCTCCCGGTTGAATGACAATGGTTTTCCAACCGACAAATTTTTCCGGCTGGTTGCGGAAAATATTTTTATCTGTAATCAAAACAGTGGATGCCTTGTCCACCACTTTCTCCAGGTAAGCAATACCGGCGTCAAAGTAATAACGTACTTTCTTTTCTGAAAACTGGTGTTCAACAATGTTAATTCCCACTATAAAAAATAAAAGGTCCCAAAAATAATTCATCCCCTATCCCGGCAACGCATCACCTGCATTTGTCTCAAAATAGGTAATTCAATGTTAGCTATTCATCACCTTATTCTGGTGGTTGATACTTTCCAGGTGCACAGCGTCAAAATACTTGGTAATAAATTCTTCACTTAATCCAAGTACCTCGCCTTTCTTAAACGCCTTTTGCAGGATATCATTCCAACGGTTGGTTTGTAAAATGGTGATGTTATTGGCTCTTTTATATTCACCAATTTTATCCGCAATTTTCATACGTTGCCCGATCAGCAGTAACAATTCATCATCCACATGATTAATTTGTTCTCTTAGGGTAGCCAGTGCCGTTATAAATTCCTGTTTGTCGGTGTTCTCAGAACGCCAGATCAAATCATCCAGCATTTCTGCAAGCCGCTCGGGGGTAATTTGTTGTTTGGCATCGCTCCAGGCATTGTCGGGATCAATATGACTTTCAATCATTACACCATCGAAATCAAGATCAATGCTTTTTTGAGATACAGATTGCAACATTACGCGGTTGCCACAAATATGGGAAGGATCGCAAATCAAAATCATTTCCGGGAAGCGCCGTTTCATTTCAATGGGCAGGTGCCACATGGGCGCATTCCTGTATTCGGTATTGCCGTAATTGGAAAAGCCACGGTGAATCATACCTACCTGCTTTATCCCGGCTTTTTGTATTCGTTCAATGGCTCCGGTCCATAACTCCAGATCGGGATTGATAGGATTTTTAATCAATACCGGTACCTCCACCCCTTTTAATGCATCTGCTACTTCCTGCACACTAAATGGATTAACGGTTGTTCTTGCACCTATCCAAAGCAGGTCCACATCAAAATGTAATGCATCTGTAACATGTTTAGCGGTAGCTACCTCCACTGCCGTAGGCAGACCGGTTATTTTTTTGGCTTGTGCCATCCAGCTTAATCCTTTTGCGCCAATTCCTTCAAACAAGCCTGGCTTGGTTCTTGGCTTCCAGATACCTGCTCTTAGCACATCTACTTTACCGGTGTTGGCCAGGCGGGTAGCAGTTTCAATTACCTGCTCCTCCGTTTCAGCACTACAAGGCCCGCTAATAATTAATGGACGCTTCTTCCATTTTTCCTGCATTAACTCTTTCATTGTTGTTGTTTGTGTTTGCATTGTAAAATTAGTTTTTCTGTTAGCAATACGCGTTACTTTTTTATAATCGCGCCTTTAAAAATGGCAGCACTATTTTATATGTTGCTGGTAAGCGGCAAGGTCCATCTCCAACTTTACTTCATTTGTACCATGTTTACCTGCAGGCCTCCAGCCATTTAAAAGATAAAATGTTTCGGCCCTGGTGCCTGGCGCTGTACCCAGCCACAGCGGTAGGCAGGTTTGAGCAAAATACCAATGTAGCATTTCATGAAGTAACTTTTTGCCAATCCCTTTACCTGCATAAGCGGGCGTTACAAACAGCGCCCATACATTGTGTTGCAGCAGGTCTGCTATAGCAAATCCTACCACTATACCTCCTGATTCGGCAACCCATCCCTTTCCCCGCGCAGTTAAAAACATTTCACAATCCGCATCAGTTACCAGTGCGGGATTAGAAAGCCGGTTTTCCTGCACTGCATTTCTCACCACTTGTATTTGTGGTATATCACTTACGATGGCCTCCCTTATTTTAAACACTTATACCTATTTTAAAATACGTTTAATTTTATTCGCATTCTCCATTAATTCTACCAGGTAAGGGAGGTTTTCTTTTTCAAGACTGGCCTTAAATTTTCTTAACTGGGTAATATGTTCATTTAATACATCCAATACATTCTCCCTGTTTTGCATAAAAATGGGGGCCCACATCGCAGGGTTACTTTTTGCCAACCGTACGGTACTTTCAAAACCACCACCCGCCAATTCAAATATCGTATCTTCTTCCTTTTCTTTTTCCAGTACCGTATTGGCCAGGGCAAAAGAAGTAATGTGGGAAATATGACTGATATAGGCAGCATGAATATCGTGGCTATGGGCATCCATATAAATAATGTGCATTCCCAGTGCCCGGTACAGGTTTTCCACCAAGGTTACTGCCCCGGCATTGCTTTTTTCTTTTTCACAAATTACACAAGCACGGCCCTCGAAAGCCCCTTCCATCGCTGCTTCCGGACCACTGTATTCGGTACCCCACATCGGGTGACTGGCAACAAAACGGTGCCGCATCGGGTGATCCTTCAAGGCATCACAAAGCACGAATTTTGTAGAACCTGCATCTACCACCACCTGCTTCTCCGTTACAAGGTCCATAATGTTGGCAATCATCGGTAGGGTAACATCCACCGGTATGGCCACGTAAATAAAATCACTCTGGGCAATGGCCGCTGCTAACGGTAACGCCTCATCGATAATACCCAGTTGCTTTGCTTTTTCAAGACTGGCTGCTGTTCTGCTCACGCCGATTACCTTCCTGGCAAATCCCTTTTGTTTCATGGCCAATGCAAAGGAGCCGCTGATAAGCCCTACGCCTATGATGGTGATGACGGCGTTCCTTAAACATTCATCAATTGGCTCCACCTGTTTCGCCCCTTTGAGGCTACCAGTGGCTGGTTGTTGTTCCGCTGCTTGTTGCATGCTTCTTCTTTATAAATTTTTTTATACCTGAT
>JBBQOJ010000096.1:0-7714 GCA_038330815.1 Chitinophagales bacterium
TAAATATTACCGGTCCACAGGGTTTCATTTGCATAACTAATTTTTGTGGGGCGATGGTTCATGGCCAACCCTGAGAAAAGCTCTTCAGATTTGAATGTTTTAGGCCCCTGAATGGTCGCCATGTCGCACCAATGTTCATCAATATAAGGGCAACCGAACTGGCTTGCGCGGGTTTCGTTATGTACTGTAAGAATGTGGCCGTGAACATCAACACTGTCGATAAAATTCCCGATACGTTTGAGGTCGTTCGTCAGCATAGCGTTTTTGTACCCTTTTTCGGCCCAGAATGGTTCAGGCCCGGCAATATTTAAAATAAGGTTAGGGTAATGACCAAAGCGCGCCAAAAAATTACGTATATAAAATTGCTGATCCTCCCAGTTTACCGGCCATTCCCCATGTTGTCCGAAAATGCCGGCAAAGGGAAAAACAGCGATTCCCCGATTTTTCAATTCATCCATAATAACCTCGGCTTTGCGGTATTCTGCCGGATCGACAGGCCACATTTTGGGCGTATCCCATCCCCGCCCGCGCCCGGTTTCGTTGCGGTTGGTAAAACAACTGGCAATACTAAGCATGTTGTACCCGTTTTTTACGGCCCAATCGAGGAAAAGTGTCCGTGCATTACCATCGTTCAGTTTTTCAGGGTCGTCCCAGTTGGTGGCAAAAAAACGATCTCCTGTATGAAAACTCTTGAACAAGGTTTTTGGCTGTCTCCCCTGGCCAAGCCAAAATGGGTTGAAGGTATTTTTTTGCACCCTTCCCGGCTTATCGGAAGGAATACATCCAAATTCACCCGAGGTTTTCTTCCCATCGTCGGTAAACCAATATTCATAAGCCCATTCGCCATATTCATCAGGGCTGAAGCGTATTTTCCATGTATTTTTTCTGTCGTAAAATCCTGAATGATTGAAAACGCTTCCATCAGCAGAGGTCAGCTTTACACTTAAAGTTACATTGCGCAGGGGATCGGTGTAGATTCTATTGTTTTTAACTTCCAACTCCCATAACTGGTAGATTTCAACTTTGGGCAATTCGTCCCAAGCCCCTTGACCATAAACTGAAATTCCAAAAAATGATGAAAAGAAAATTGCTAAAAAATATCTGGCTACATTCATACAACGAATTTTTTCATGATTTCGGAAGTTACTTTATTTTTCATTTTTTCATCAGTTGTTTTTGTTTTCCTTCTATAACCAGCATGATTACTCACCAATAGGTTCGGTTAAATTCGGTGCTATCAGTACTATTCATCTGCATATTCTGCATAAAATGAAAAAGGGTAATCACACTTAATTCCTATTCTTACAATTATATCAGCATACGTACCGGTAAATCCATAATCGTCATAATCAAGTCGGGTATACAATACATAAAATGGTTCGGCAACCTGACCAACCGTAGGTACATTTATGAAAAGTATTTAAATACCTTTAGCATTGTACCATCAAAAATTAATAAGCATCTGTTAAACTCTTAACCTGAATTTGACGAATCATATTTTTAAGATCAGCTGTTTTTACTTGTACTATTCTTTTTTCTCCCGGTAACAAATCAAAATAATTATCGCTGAAAGCATTATTGGTACCTGGCAGCAACAACCATACACTTTTTGCCAATTTACCTGTAGTCAGCTCAATTTCATTTGCACCGGTCTGCTTTATGCCAATCTTTACTTTGGGCAGGTTGAGCCACTTAATTCCAACCAATATAACAAAAGTGAATAGTGCTAAAATCGGCATTATTAACTTCTATTAATATTGTAGGAAACAAAAAGTAAACGCCAGTTAAGTAGGATTTCATCTTCTTACTTCTCAAGGTTTAGTTGGGTTTCGCAAAATCCCGTAGCACAATTCCGGGCTGGTTTTTTCAATTCCTGTCAAAAGAAAAATAACCTTCCCTGCATCAGACGGATCAATGGCATAAAAATAGTTACGGTCGGTATCGTCGGGTTTTACCGTCATGCACAAGCGGTTAAAAAGCCATAACCAGCTGCCTTTTTGAGCAGCCATTCGTATTGTTTCCAGTTTTTCTTAAGCAAAGGATTTTGGTTTTCGATTGCCAGCAGTTTAACATTGCCATCCAGCTTTTTAATTTCGTCAAGTGTACACCCGGTATGACTTTCCCAGGCCGGGTAAGGTTTATCAGCATGGGAGTTGTTCCAATCTGAACTGGTGGTTACGATGGTTACAAATTTTCGACTAGCAACATTGTAGCTCGCCATGGCTTCTCCAATTACCTGCGTTGGCCCGCAAATATTTAGTGCCTTACAATTGATGAAAACTTTGGGTAACAAATGCCAGCACTTCGGGTAATGCACTCCGCCAATAGGCCCATGTGTGTCCTCCGTCCCTTATCCTAAACTCATGCGGTATCCCTTTTTTATTCATGGCGATATGCAGTTTAGAATTGTTTTCGCTGCGTACATCGTCATCACCACAATCAATATACCACCGCACTGCTTTTACTTTTTCCGCAGCCACCTTATTTACCAATTCAAAGCCATTGTATTTTTTGCACCAGGCTTCAATATTTTCATCGCTTATAGCGGGGTTCATTTTTTTGTACATTGCTTTAGTAGCATCAATATCCTGTAAACCATTGCCCGTACTAAGCGGACAGGCAGCGGCGAATACTTCAGGCTTATGCAAAGCATATATCAATGTGCCACCGCCGCCCATAGATAAACCTGCAATGGCACGGTATCTTTTTTCGGAACGCACCCGGTAGTTTTTTTCTATAAAAGGAATCAATTCATCAAAGAAAAAATCTTCGTACCTGAATTTCCCATCAATACTATTGAAATAACCCTTTTTACCGCTATTTGCATCGGGCATTACAATAATCATATCGGTAGCCTTTGCCTCTTTAATAGTTTTGTCTGTAATGCTTGCCACTTCCCCAAACTGTACCCATCCGGTATGGTCATCTCCGGCGCCATGCAGTAAATACAATACCGGGTAACTTCTGCCAGATGTTTCATAACCGGGTGGCAGGTAAATGGCATACCTGCGTTGCATGTTCAGGATGTTGCTTTGTAATACAAGGTTATCTTTTACAATACCTGTTTGCCCGAAAAGATTAGAAAGGAAAAGCATTTTCAACAAAAAAAATAGGGGCAAGGATCGCTGCATTTTTTATACTTTTTGAAGTTTCTAAAAAGGATTACTATTTCTATTTTAACCCCGGTAAATCTGATTCAACATATATTTTACCGGCGCCTTTTTCTACGTTAGCGGAAACTTTTTCACCGGTTACAATACTGCCAAAAGTTTCTACGTACACTACTTTGCTTTTACTTTTATTTTTTATTAAGAAATAATTCCCGGATGAAGTAAATGTGCAATTGGAAAAGCTTACATGTGTTTTCGGATATACATCATAGTCTGCTGCACGCACAAAAACTACCCAATTATTTTTTAATATAGTTGCGTATGTACACCATATTTAATGGGGTAGACACTTGAACCAACGGCTTATCGTTGTCACTGAACCTGTTAATATTTTCAAATGACATAGGCCCCGGTACCGGCATGGCAGCACCGGGATAATAAGAATGCGCCCATTTATTACTGTAACTCATCAACTGGAATGGAATTCGCTTGCTGTACAAAAAAATATCACGGAATACTACGTTTTTTACAACGGCTGTATGAATAGTATCTTTTTGAAACATTAACCAGTTATTGCTATCAATTACTTTCATACCCTTTTCAAAGCCAGGTTCAGTAACGGAGTTGTAAATCCTGTTATCCAGTTGCGCCACTACCCTGTACATTCTTCCATTGGATGCCACCACGCAATCGCCATGCTTTTACAGCAATACCCGTTTTCCAGTCAACCCATGCAGAGGCAACAATTTTAGAAAAAGCACCATCAAGATAATCATCGGGTATATCGGCACAGTTTTCAACAACACCGTCTTCCAGGTTAGCATATTCCGGGTTGGCGCTCACCCAATCACCCGGCACCAACGCAATGGCATCATCGCCTGTTTAAAAAAACGCCATTGCTGATCCGGAAACGTTTGCCCGGACCTAAATGAATCCCGTCTTTCTTTCCTTTGATGATTATATCATTGATGAGTAAATCTTCAAACGTACAAATGTGCAAAGCAAACTGGCCGTTCACTAAACCGGAACACCTGAAGCGCTCTATTTTTAAATCTTTCACATAAAAAAAAGCAACATGTCCACGCAAACCATAAATCGCCCTCATGGGTAAATCTACATTATTCACCCGTACATCCATACCCGTAACGGTGATGTTGTGATTATAGGTACGGGTTAAAGCACCCCTGTTCAACAAGTTATGGGTGAAAGCGTCCTTTTCATTTGATTTTTCAATAATTACGCCGTTTCCAACAACCAACGATGTATGATTGCCAATATACGCAGTACCAAACACTTTGTAGATGCCTGGTTTGGATACAACAATGGTTCCACCAAAAAAGTACGACCGTTTTAAATTTCTTACGCATGTATTTATTTTATTTTGAAAACCACCTAAAGATGATAAGAGCCAAAGGTTATACCTGTGTGTAAGACGTACCAAATTTAAAGATTACCAGGCCATCAGCGGCAGGCTCACAGTTTTGCTGAAAACAAAAAGCAAACGCCAGGTAAATTGAATTTCATCTTCTAGCTCTCAAGGTTTAGTTGGATTTCGCATAATCTCGTAGCACAGTTCCGGACTGGTTTTTTCAATTCCTGTCAAAAGAAAAATAACCTTCCCTGCATCAGACGGATCAATGGCATAAAAATAGTCACGGTCGGTACCTTCGGGTTTTACAGTCAGGCACAACCGGTTAAAAAGCCATAGCCAACTGCTTTTTTTGTAGTAGGGGTTGTTGCGTTCGGGTGCGGTGAGCAGCCATTCGTATTGTTTCCAGTTTTTCTTAAGCAGGTGATTTTGGTTTTCTATTGCCCGCACTTTAACATTGCCGTCCAGGTTTTTAATTTCATCGAGTGTCCACCCGGTATGACTTTCCCAGGCCAGGTAGGGTTTATCAGCATGGGAGTTGTTCCAATCTGAACTAGTGGTTACGATGGTTACAAATTTTCGATTAGCAACATTGGACCTGGCCATGGCTTCTCCAATTACCTGCGTTGGCCCACAAATAACAATAAAAAGTGGATTGTCACTACTTGATTGGTTGATTTGATTTTTCAATGCTTCATACGCTAGTTCCGGGTTATCCACCGCACATAAAAAATTGGTTGTTTTAAAGCCAAACATTTTACCACCCGTAACTGCACTAATTTTCATCTGTTGGTAAGGGCTTACCTCATCAACACCGGGGTGCTCGTGGTTGCTCCCCCACACGTGATCGCTATAAATAAACAAGCTCAATTTGTTTTGCAATCCTCTAGCCGCAATAATGGCCAGCGATAATGGCGTTCCCCCCCAATCATCATGATCGTGTTCATTGCCATCGGCACTGATAACAATTCGGCCCTTCCCCTGCCATAATGGAATTGATGCCGCTAAGTTTGTTTCATGTACATTGCTATCGGCCAACTTAGGAATTACAGTTGTTTGCGTATTACCCTGGAAACACATGCACACATAAGTTAATAATAAAAAATATTTACTTTTTTGAAATGACATATTTACCTGGTTTAATTGTAAAATATAAAAGTTGTTGCCTATTTTTTACTTCTTGCAGTAATAAGCGACCTTTAGCTGATCTTATCTCCCAGTCACCTTCCTCTATATCCGTGATCAATACTTTCATTTCCTTACTGCCTGTAATGTTTAATGTAAACTGACCATTAATCATATCACTACATTTACTGAATAAAACAACCCGATCGTTGATCATCACACCAACCAGTTTTTCAGTTTCAATTTTCTTTGGTAAAAAACTTAGTGAAGGAAACAATTTGTCATCCATTACTTCCATTACATTCAGGAATAAATCATTTGCAGCGGAAAGTTTTGGAGAGAGCTCAATTCTCCAGGAAGCACTGTCAGCAGAATTGTCTTTGGAATTGGGCCATTGTGGAAAATTTTTTCCAAACACCTGGTATTGATCTTTGGCACCGCCAATTTTTGATATGGTGAAATTATTGCTGGCTGGAAGCAAGGTCGTGTTGATCATCTTTCCACTATACCCTTTGCCTTCTCTTGTTATAACCGTAGTATTATTATTTACAACAGGTTCTTCAACACTATGCAATAACCAGTATTTTTTAAATGATTTGTTGGCTGAAGAAACATTATCAAATACAATTAATGCCGCAGGTATTTTGCTGTTTTTAAAATTTAAGAATACAAAAGAACGTGTAAAGCTTTTTACTTTTGATGAATAAGCCTGTGATAGGTCGCCTTTAAGATAAGAAAAATCCGGACGGGTGGAATCGGGACCAAATGCATGTGCCAGCACCTCACCCGTCTTA
This sequence comes from Chitinophagales bacterium, assembly GCA_038330815.1. GTDB lineage: Bacteria > Bacteroidota > Bacteroidia > Chitinophagales > Chitinophagaceae > Ferruginibacter. The sequence continues at coordinate 6,399 of JBBQOJ010000096.1, forward strand.
TATTCATTCACTAAAAAATGAGACAGGTTTGTTGTTTCCCGGTTATTATTTGGCAATCGCTGCCCGCCATCATTGATCGCTTCCTTATTACCCCAAATAAATTTTTCATTGGGGTCGTAAATCAACATCGTATTATGAGCAATACTGCGCTGATAATAATTTCTATAATGTTCGCTTCCATAACCACCATTTTTACCCTGGTAAACACCTGATTGAACAGTTAGCGGAGCTTTATAATACAATTGAAAACTTCCTGCATCCAAATGCTGATGATTGACAAAGTTGTAAACACCCACTTTCATTTCTGCAACAACAGCAGGTGATTTTAATCCATTGTCCCAACCCGTTCTGGCAATCATTGCACCAAAGGGTTCTTTGAAATACCTGGTAAGCGGAAGCGTTGCCGTGGTTTTATCTGCAGGTACCTGCGTATCATAAAATAAAAAATCAAACAGGTAATCACCTCCGTTCCCAAGGTTTCCTTCTTTCATTGCTTCATTTATCAAAATGGTATCTTTAAAATAACTTCCGGCCAATGCGTTCATTGTACCACCATTAACCCAGTATTTTCCAAATGTTGTATAAAGTTCTGTGTAGTCATCGCCATTTCTTATTAGTTGCCCATCAGGCCTTCTACTGTAAATAAAATAGTAAGGAACCCTGCGTTGATCGCTTCCAAAAATTTCAGGGTAGCCCATCCTGTCAAAAATAAATGTTGCCATCATATCCCAATAAAACCGGTAAGGCCCGTAGCTGCTTCCCTGGTGATGGTAACCAGCGGGATAGAAAAATTTTCGGGATGGCACAAACTCAGCCATAATTCTTCCTGCGGCTAACTGGTATATTTCAGGCTTTTCGTTATACGTAGCAACGCCGCATGAAAGCATATCTCTCGCCAATTGTGCTTCAACACCATGACCTGTAATGGAACCCTGTCTTAATTTTGGCCATTCAATTTCCAGCTGTGTTGCCAGTGTTTCCATTCTGCCGATCAAGATTTGTCTTTCTGCTGCTGTTGTAAGCGCATAGCACCAGTCATACACAATTGCCCCGGTAACAATTGCACGGCCTATTTCCCTGCACACATCATCTTTATGCATATCAATTTTAAGCGTAGCATAATAATGAAGCAAATAATCGACTGCTTGCCTTCCCTGCTCCTGGTCATTTGAAATAAGAAATAGTAAAGCCTTTGCCTCAATGGCGTTGCGAATATTATTATCATTATTACCAGCTTTGTTTGCATCTAACTTTAAATACCCATTTGTAATAAAAGTAGCAGCACTTGTAATTTTTTCCCAACATTTTTTTAATAC
>JBBQOJ010000097.1:0-7711 GCA_038330815.1 Chitinophagales bacterium
GGTGCGACCATTCCGGTGTTGGAAAACCGGAAAGTGATTCAAAATCTGTATAATGATAGGCGGGCACATTTGCCTTTTTTACCAATACATCCCAATAATCTTTTCGCTGAAAATAAGTGTCCTCTATCTCTTTAAAGAATCCACTCATGGGTAGCCTGAGCAATATGATTTTACCACCCCGGGATTTAAATTTTTCAACATCTTTCAGAAAATAGGCCATGGTGCCCTCTTTGTCGGGAGGGGGATTATCGGCCGTCATCAAAAAGGTCCATACTTTTTTTACAGAACCGGCAAACAAGGTGTCCGTTACCACCCGTTGTTTCATGCGTACATTGCGGTCTATCCCAATTTCCTGGAATCTATAAAAAGGAGGCATTTTAGGAATTGTTGTTCGTTCTTTCAGCTGGAACCTTCTAATCAATGATTTTAGGTTGATGTCATCTGCCCATTGTTCTTCATCATTGGATATAAATGCAAAATTATTTTGCAGCGGAACAGACAAGCCATAATTAAGCCGTTGTGCATAAGTTCTGTCTTTAAAAAATTGTGACCGGGAGGCAGCACGTTTCCATGGTATCGCCAATGGATAGGTAGTTGAAAAGAATAAAACCGTTGTTACACCCACTACCACGGTTCCTTTGAAATCAGTGTTTTCTACAATGTCATGAAAAACGGGTAAGGGGGTGGCCCCGGCACAGGAGAGCTGAATGGGATGTATACCGGTGGCTTTTTCCCAGGTGGCTAACTGGATATCAAAGAGTGCCCGTGAGGAACCGATAATTACCACCTCATTTATCCCGGCGTTGTTTACCCTGCCACGCGTTTTTGCCCAAAGAAATTTATCATCATCTAAATTCGGAAAGTAACCTTTCGAACGCCAAAAAATTTCCCAGGCACTGATCAATAGAATACTGAGTATTACCGTTACAATAAGCGCTTTTTTCAGATTCATGGTTGTTGTTGTTTTAGGTATTTTGGTTAACTTTTTTCGGCTGGGGTGATGGTTAAAATCCGCTTTCAATTGTAAGCAGACTGTTCGATGGTTATTAATGGCTGTCCCTGCCTGAATTCGCCAATGGTACCATACCGGATAGTGAATTGGAGAAGTGGGCTTAATTAAATGTTGAAAGATGGCCAGCATGCCTTTACATCAAGCGCCAACATTTCCTGTTGTTTTTCTATCATTTTATTTATTGGTTAAATAAGAACCGGTGCCATCATTCTTTGTATGATGTTACGGCACTTACCTGTAAACCGATGGGAATAAGAAAGCGGATTAAAACTCCGTTGTTGTCGCCCATTTGTTAAAGCCGGCAAACGTATTATTAAACCCTGGGTAGCCGGCTTAGCCTCTTTTATTATTCAATTTTTAACTGGAATGCCGCAATCAGCCTTGCTATAATAGCCCTTTATTGTTAGTGGCCAATTAAAACAACAGGTGCTCCCCCTGTAGAAATCCGGTTGGCATCTGCCGCCACTTCCTGCATGCCAGGCGATGCCATGGTTGCTTCCAATGCCTCCTTTGATTCAAATGGCATTGTAAACATTAAGTGATAGGGAGCTGCACCCTCTGGCGTAGGTAAAAATTTAGTTACGGTATAAGGTTTCTCTCCTGCCGGGATGCCCGTTTTGTCGTGTAGTAAGGCGAGGTGACTGGTATAAGCTGTTTCAAATTGTACCAGGTTGGTTGGCTGCGGATAAAGTACCATCAATTGTAGCATAGTTGAATAGTTTAAGGTTGTTTTACAGGGGGTGATTCAATGCTTGTTGCGCACTAACAAAGGATATTCCAAGTTCTTTTTTTGCCAGTGTGTTATCGTAAATGGTGAGGGGTTCCTGTAAAGGGTTGCTATTATTCAGCATCAACGTAATATCCGACACTTTGTAGCTTTCGCTGCTGACCAGGTAGTTTTTTCCATGGAGCCCTTTGCGGGTTGCCGCCTGGAATACGGCATTGGCAACATCCCTTACATCTACCATGGCAAATAAAATATCATTGGTATACATCATTTCGATAAATGGGTTAGGAGCCAGCTTGTTTTTGAATAAGTATTGTATACCAACAGAAGTGGAATCCTGGCGGGAAGACAATGGTTTGCCTACCACCATCACCGGCGAAAGGGTGGTAATTTCAAATGATACATCCGGGTGGGCGTTAATGAAATCCCGTACCACCTGGTCGGCCAGGTATTTGGCCTGCGCATAAGGGTGGTCCTGTTCGCCCATATAAGGCGTATCCTTTTCGGAGAAAATGTGATTAGCAGCGTAGCTGGCAGGAGGCAACGGAAAGGAGGTGTTCCAGGCAGCAACGGAAGCGATGAAGACTATCTTTTCAATACCAGTCGTTTTACCAATTATCTCCAGGAAGTTTTCAGTTCCCTTTACGGTGGGTTCAAATAATTCGGTTTGCGGATCCTTTACGTCTAACATAAATGGGGTGCCGCCATGTACTATGATATCGCATCCATGTACAAATGCTTCCACTGATGAAATGTCTAACAGGTCCATCGCACAAATTTCCAGCTGGTCGGCATGGGGGAGTGACTGTAAATGTTCATACTTAGCATTATTTGTAATGTCGGTAGAAGAAACTTTTACCTTATAGTTTTCTTCCAGGAAGCGCTTTGTAACCCAGCTTCCAATGAAACCGGAGCCACCTATAATACCTGCTGTTTGCATGGTGTAAATGTTTTTTATTTTTAAAAAAGAAGTTTACTAATTCAGCCGGTCAAGGCCTTCGATTACCCGGTACGGTTGCTTAAAAAAAGTATTCACCGTTTCATTAAAAAGTTTGCTATAACGAACCAATGGGGCGTGGCCCGAGTTGGGTACGATCCATAAATAGGATTGTGTAATCGCTGAAGCAATTTGCAGGGTGTGAGCAGGCAGCAGGGCATCATGATCGCCTCCAATTACGAGGGTAGGGCATTTCACTTTCTTTAATTGCTCAAGGGAGATGTTAGGTTCTTTTGTCATCATAGACCATAACTTGTATTGATGCTTTACTTCAGGCGTTGGTGTTTCCCTGGATAAGGAATCTACCGAATGGGCCAGCCAGCGGTGCAGAGATGGTTCAACGGCAGTGGTGTCGGGCCTAAGATTGGCACCTGTAAAGGCAAGTTTCTTTACTTTTGCCGGGTAGTGCATGGCCAGTAACAATCCGTTGATGCCTCCATCGCTCCAGCCAATCACGAGGCAGGAATCGAGTTGCAGGTAATTTAACAACGCGTTTAAATCATCTGCCATCATTTCGTAATTAAGCACCTCGCCGGTATCTACCGACTTGCCATGTGACCGGCTGTCGGCCAGGATAACTTTGTATTGTTGGGAAAAGTAGGGGATTTGTAGCGCAAAGTCTTTTATACTGCCGCCATTGCCATGAATGATGAGTAACGGTTTGCCGGTTCCATATATTTCGTAATACATTTTAATACCCCGTATGCTGGCATATTTACCCGCCTTTGCATTATCACCATAGTTGATGGTTGACTTTTGGGCGTAAGAAATTAACAACAGCAGGGTGGTAATTACTACCAGCAAAATTTTTTTGTTCATGATATGAATTAAGAGGGTGTTTTTTTATTGAGTAATGGCCATTAATTTTTTTTATGGCAATCGCTATTTAACTATACCAGCGGGTTGTCTCGCCGGTTATACCAGGTGCAACAACCCCCGGTTTAGCCTCCTTTGTTTACAATGGCACCGGCATTGACATGATGATGGGTTCCAATACGGTGTGCCTGGCTTTTAGTGCGTCATTCTTTGGATCATTGATGATTGTTGCCAACAGCGCTAAATCAGTTACGTCTACCACCAGCACCACCCCGTTGGGATCCTCCGAATCCTGGAAGGTTTGAAATCCGGATACTGCAGGGGCAAAGATTTCTACCCGGTCCTGGTGGCCCTTGAGCCATGCGTCAATGTCTCCTACTTTGTGTCTAATTACGATTGCCGGCATAATAAGTGGTTTAAAATTTTAATTACATTATTTGATTTTCAGTTTCCCTGTTGGTAACTGCAATTTATAAAAGGGCAAGTGCCATTACTTTCCTTTGTGTACCTCCAGTTCTATTTCAATCATTAACTCCGGCAGGGCAAGTTCTTTTACCCCCAGCCAACTGCCAGTGGGAAATTGCTTTTTATAAATGTCATTCCGGAAGCTGGATTGTTTTAAAAACTCCGGCATATTGGTAGTGAAAATATTCTCCACCACCACATCGTCAAAGGTGCAGCCATAATGTTTCAGTACCTTATCCAGGTCGCTGTAACAGTTTTTCATCTGCTGTAACAGGTCACCTTTTGCTGTGGGCAGGCCTGCATCATCCATACTTACGGCACCAGATATTTTTATATCGTTTCCTATTTTTACCGCATGAGAATAACCATAGGCTTTTTCTACCTCGGGTCTCAAAAGAAAATACTCCGGTGTTTCGTTAGCTGCCCTTTCCGTGCTGGCTTCCCCTGGTTTCGCCGATGAGGCAGCGCTGTTGCTGTTACAACCTATCGTGGTAAATATAAGAGCGCATAAGCCGGCAATTAAAATAGCGGGTTGTTTCATTTTAAAGAATTTCGGTGGTGAATAGGTTAACGGGCAAGGCGGCAATTAAAACAGGGCCGTATACTTGCCAACTTAATAAAATGGATAGGATTATTTTTCTTTGGCATCATCGTTACTGATATCCCTGATGCACACATATTTTCCATTCCGTTTTTCCCAAACGGCCATATATTTTCCAGTGTAGGTTACTTTGCCGGTGGTATCTTTTACCGTTATCTTTCCAACTTCTGTAGCGGTATTTTCCCCGGGATAAACATCCACAACATCGTAGGCTACCGTTGCGCCTTTTGGCTTTTTGGCGAGGCTGGCTTCAATGTCTTTCAAAATCGCCGGCTTACCAACGATCATCGGTTTAAAATTAGACATCGTAATGGCATCATCTGCATAATATGCCGCTACCGCATTCGCATCCCGGGCATTGTCTGCCTGCGCCCAGGCACTCTCCAGGCCCTGGATATCGGCTTTCAATGTTGCTACATCCATTGTGGCAGCGGGTAGGGAAGCTGCGGTTGCATTTTGCGCTGGTGTTGTTTCATTTGCCGTCGTATTACAGGCCACGATAAATAACAGGCAGGTAATTGCTGCCAAAGCTGTGCGAAAATTGTTGTTGTTCATTTGGTCTTTTTTTTGTGCCTACTCTGGTTGGTTTTCGGCTACCCCATTGTTTGTTTATAAATTGCCACCGCCTGCTTTTTTAGTGGACGGCAGGAGCTTAATTTGTATTGAGCATCAGTAGTGATGTTATCCTGAACGGCTACTGCTGCTAAACTTCCCAGGCGAAGGATCATTTTCCATCCGCATGGTGTTGGTATTATTCAGAGGAAGCCGGTGGAGTAAGGGTGTACCCCAACGATTGAAGTATAAACATCCGGTCATAATAGATTCTATCGGTATCAATTTTACCATTGTTTACCCGGGCGGTGTATTGAAAAGGAAAAGAAACCTTTTTGCCATTTTGGGTAAAGCCATAATCGCCCCAAAGCGATACCCAGTTTCCCATTAAGTTACCCGAAAGCACTTTAAATGTTTGTGTAACAAAACTCACGGTCCGGTTTGTTTGTATTTTGTAGTTTTCCTTCCAGTCAGTGATTGTTTGATCGGCGGTGGTAGAATCGGTGGGTGCCGGGCCGTACCCCAGGTAGTTGGCCGTCAGCAGACTTTTAGCTTTAATGAGGTCGGCATTGGTAAGCGCATTTACAAAATCTGCCACCACCTTCATATCGGCCTCGGCATTCGGGTTTTCAACTACTACCTCTTTGTAACGCAACTGGCTTGCAGGTGTGGCTTGCTGCGCGATGCTGTTCACTGTGCCAGCAAGTAGTAGTAAGAGCATACCCGCCGAATAAATTGAATTCATTGTTTTTTTCATGATGATTATTTTAAATGAATGACTGATGATGAATGTTCCGGATGGATTTCCCATCCGGAGCGTTGTCGTTTATTTCACTTTCATTTCCTCCAGGATACTTTTACCGCCCATGGCTTTAACTATCGGCGTGCGATCGTAATAAGTGGCATAGCGGTCAATTTTTTTATCCGCGTTAAAGTGAATGGAGAAATTCATCCTTAACTTAACCGGGGTTCCTTTAATTACCATTGTATTAGAAAAGTAGCAGATATCGTAAATGCCCGTGGTGGCGCCTCCTTTTATCTGCCCGGTAACATTAATGGGAAGGTGGTTGAATTCACTCATGCTCATTGATTCAATGCCCGATTTTTCCCTAAAGTTTTTCCACCAGCCCAACACGGCGGCCTTCCCTTCCAGTGTGGTGCGGGTGCTAACATCACCATCAGGAAAGCTGTACACGATATTGTCGGCCAACATTTCGCCCCAGGCATCAAATTCAAATTTTGCAGTATGGGTGAGGGCTTTTTCAGCCAGTTCGCTGTATTCCACCGGCGCAATGCTGAAGTTGGGATTGGTGATGGTTGCTTCCGGGGTGGTGGTGGCCGGTGTAGCGGAAGTTTCCTTTTCGGAAGCACTATTGCTGCAGGCGCTTAACCATAGCATGGCCATTACCGAAACGGTCATAAACTGGAACTTTTTCATTTTTATATATTGTTAGGTGATGAAATCATAGCCATCAAAGCCGGGTACCCGGACGGTTACCAGTATCATTGGGTAATGGATATTAAAGCCCTTCTATTTATCCGGGAGGGTTTATTCATCGGTAAATAACTTCCCCCTCGCGGCGGGTACCGCCATCTTTTATTGACGATTTAACAAAGGATAACAGCAGGCAAAACATACATCAGAAAATCTTAATGGATAATTACAATTGCGTTGGGGATATTGCTTTTTAACCTGCTCTTAAATGTTTTATAAACCTACCGTTTTGTTTTAGCAAATCAAAGTGATTTGGACGAATAGGGGGAAAAATTGTCCAAACAGGGTGCTTTTGTTATCGGGCGCCTAAAAATGCGATACCCTACTCTTTAACTTATCAGCCTTTCTCAAACATATAAGGTCTTGCATGGGTTATTTCCTTCCACTAACTTTACAATTGACCTTATAGATTTTCGGAGTGGTCTACGATATTGAAAAGTATAGTTTTTGATTGATGGGATCTATGAAATTGATGCGTAGGCATTTCACTGCCTTTTAATTTATCAGCCTTTTTAACACCCATAAGGTCTTGCAAGGGTTATTTCCTTCCACTAGCTTTACAGCAGACCTTATAGGTGTTTGGAGTGGTCAATGATTTTGAAGAAGTACGGTTAGCTGGCTATCACTTATACTAAGCTGCTTTTTCTAAATTAAATTCAAAGAAAATACGGGTGCCATTATTAATTTCTTCCCTCATGGCGCCCCTTAGTTGTTTGGTGAGCAGGGATACCAGTTGCGTACCGAAGCCGGTGCCATTGGTAAGACCGCTTTTACCTACGCCATTGTCGGATACCTGTAGGGCCAGCCTGCCGTCGGTAAATTTTTCCAGTTTAATTTGAACCTTTCCCTGCTGCCCGGTTGGGAAAGCATATTTAAGCGTATTGGTCAGTAATTCGTTTACGATCAGGCCCAATGGAATGGCAGTATCAATATCCACATCCAGCAGGTCCATTACACATTCAATGCTTACCCTTTTTTCGGCGCCAAAAGAATCAAGGATGCTCTCACTGAGATTGATTAAATAATCCTTCATTTCAATGGCACCC
>JBBQOJ010000098.1:0-7665 GCA_038330815.1 Chitinophagales bacterium
TCTAAATTTGCCACTACCGAAGCATTTTTTCATTTCTTTTTTCCGGCACTCACCGGTATGGTTGGTTTTTGGGCCACCCTATCGTTGAATATCCCCGACTTTACGCGCTATGCAAAAAGTCAGCGGGCGCAAATTACCGGCCAGGCAATAGCCCTACCGGCTTCCATGACGCTTTTTTCTTTTATAGGAGTGGTAGTCACATCGGCTACCACCATTATTTATGGTACCACTATCTGGGATCCGTTGGTACTGGCCGGCAAATTTGAAAGTAAGCTATTAGTGAGCATCGCCATGATTGCGGTAGCTATCTCTACCCTCGCCACCAATATCGCGGCCAATATTGTTAGTCCGGCCAACGACTTTGCCCATTTGTCGCCCAAGAAAATAAACTTTACCAGGGGCGGTTATATTACCGGCATCATTGGTATCCTCATCTTTCCATGGAAGCTGATTGCTGATCCCAGCGGTTATATTTTTACCTGGCTGGTAGGTTATTCCAGTTTACTGGGCCCAATTGGTGGTATCATGATCGTAGATTATTATTTCATCCGCCGGCAACAATTGCAACTGGACGAACTGTACAAAGAAAAGGGTGTTTATAGTTTTAGCAATGGATATAATTCCTGTGCCATTATTGCTTTATTACTAGGCATCCTCCCCAATATACCCGGCTTCCTGGTACAGGTAAATGGCATATCAGCAACATCAATGCCCTCCTGGATCATTCAATTATACAGTTATGCCTGGTTTGTAGGTTTCCTGGTTAGCGGTGTTACTTATTGGGGGTTGATGAGGACCAATCAACGTTAAACGAGCTGGACTACCCCAGTACTTAAACGTTGTTGGTAACAATGGCATACTCGAAAGAGCTACATGCAATAGGCACCATGCTGTAGTTGCCGGGCATTGGAATAACTGGCCATTAACTATTGTAAATTAATGTAGGAATTGTATTTTTAACAGCACACAAGTTTAAAATAAGTATATGAGCGTATTGATTAAAAACGGGCATATTGTTACTGCTGCCGATAATTACACTGCCGATATCTTTATTGAGAAGGAAACCATCACCAACATCGGCGAAAACCTGCAGGTAAAGGCAGATACAGTCATCGATGCATCGGGCCTGTTGGTATTCCCCGGTGCCATTGATCCGCATGTACACCTCGAAATGCCCTTTATGGGTACCTACTCCAGCGACAATTATGAAACCGGTACCCGCGCAGCCTTGTTTGGGGGCACAACCACGGTGATCGATTTTATACTGCAATCGCAGGGGCATTCCCTTAATGATGCATTTGTTGCCTGGAGCGGCAGGGCCAACGGAAATGCCATCGGCGATTACGGATTTCACATGGCGGTGACCGATTTCAATGAAAAAACTGCCAAAGAAATTGCAGGCCTTGTTGAAAAGGAAGGAATTACCTCCTTTAAAATTTTTATGGCCTACAAGGGTGCGTTGATGATTGACGACAAACAGATGGTAGGCCTGATGAACGAGGTAAAGGAATGCGGTGGTATGGTTACCGTTCATGCCACCAATGGGGATATGATTGATTTTTTAGTGGCCAGGCACAAAGCAGCGGGAAAACTGGCTCCTCTGTACCATTACCTTTCTCAACCTGAGATAACGGAGGCAGAGGCTTCCGGAAGATTTGCAGGTATTGCCGGATATACCGGTTGCCCGGGTTATATCGTGCACATGACTTGTGAAGGCGCATTAAATGCCGTAAGGAACAATAACCGGAATAATCAAAAGGTATTTGCTGAAACCTGTATCCAGTATTTGTTGCTGGATGCTTCTTTGTATGAGAAAGATTTCGAAGGGGCCAAATGGGTGATGAGTCCGCCCTTGCGGGAGAAAAAAGACCAGGCAGCTTTGTGGGCTGGTATTAACCAGGGATTAATACAGGTAGTGGCCACTGATCATTGCCCGTTTACCTGGCAACAGAAACTAATAGGCAAAGATGATTTTTCTAAAATACCCAATGGGCATCCTGCTATTGAGCACCGGGTAGAACTTTTGTACAGCGAGGGGGTGCGAAAGGGAAAAATCAGTCTTAATAAGTTTGTAGAAGTATTGAGTACCAACCCGGCAAAAATCTTCGGACTGCATCCGAGGAAGGGTTGTATTGCGCCGGGGGCGGATGCAGATCTGGTTCTGTTTGATCCTCATCATACCCACACTATTAGTGCAACCACCCATCATATGAATACCGATTACTCTGCTTATGAGGGATGGCAACTAACCGGCAAATGTAAAACGGTATTATTAAGGGGAAAAGTAGTTATTGACAATGGCCAATGCCTGGCGGAGAAGGGTTATGGGAAATACCTTAAACGGGATAAGGTAAAACAATTTATTTAAGTTACTTTGACAAAGTAAAAGCCGCAGTCTATAATTAAGTTGTCAAAGTAGCATTAAGGAGACCCTGATAGGGGTCCAATGTTTATAGTATTTAAAATTAACCTAATAAATACGACCCCGAAGGGGTCGAATACATGGAAACCGTAAATTTTCTATAAACATTTAATCCCTTCGGATTATTCGAAAACCAGGATGAGTATTTGTTTGAATACATTGATTAATTCTACCTTGTCAAATTAAAAAGCCTTAGGCTTGACCTATTTTGTACCCCACTATCCTCGTTCCCGGGATAAAATGTTATTACAGGTAAAGTATCCGTTTTTTTGGTAATGTGGGTTGTGTCGGTTAAATTAGTAGCACATCAGGGATCGCCTGTCACAACTATTAACTGAACCAGATGCCACGAATCATAAAATCCGGTCTAATTCAAATGAGCCTTCCCCTAAGCGAAGGCAGCGGAACCATTGCCGAAATAAAGGAAGCCATGGTGCAAAAGCATCTTCCATTGATCGAAGCAGCCGGTGAACAGGGGGTGCAAATTTTATGCTTCCAGGAAATTTTTAATACGCCTTATTTTTGTCCCGGGCAGGATAAAGCCTGGTATGCCGCTGCAGAAACCGTACCCGGTATCACTACCGAACGGATGGCAGTTTATGCAAAGAAATACAATATGGTGATCATTGTACCCGTTTACGAGAAAGAGCAGGCAGGCCTATTGTATAATACCGCGGCCGTAATTGATGCAGATGGCACTTACCTTGGAAAATACCGCAAAAACCATATCCCCCATACCGGTGGATTTTGGGAGAAATTTTTTTTTAAACCCGGTAACCTGGGTTACCCGGTTTTTCAAACCAGGTATGCAAAGATTGGCGTGTATATTTGTTACGACCGCCATTTTCCTGATGGCGCAAGATGTCTTGGTTTAAATGGAGCAGAGATTGTATACAACCCTTCTGCCACCACGGCTGGCCAGTCGGAATACCTGTGGAAACTGGAACAGCCGGCCCATGCCGCTGCCAATGGTTATTTTATGGGCTGCATAAACAGGGTGGGTACCGAAGCACCCTGGAACCTGGGAAGATTTTATGGGAGTAGTTATTTTGTTGACCCGCGTGGCCAGGAAATTGCTTGCGCTTCTAACGACAAGGATGAATTGCTGGTAGCCAGTTTTGACTTGGATTTGATTGAAGAAGTAAGGAATACCTGGCAGTTTTTCAGGGATCGCCGACCTGAAACTTACGGTAAGATTACCGAATTGTAAACCGCAGTCCCTGCAAAACGGGACTTACCAACACCTTTATGAAGCATGCCCATTACGAATAACCGTTTAAAGCCGGCGGAGTACCAGCAAAATTTTAGTGATATACATCCGCCTTTTGAAACCGCGGATGCCGCCCTGGTAGAAGCAAACCGGTGCCTCTTTTGTTATGATGCTCCCTGCATGAAGAGCTGTCCTACCAGTATCGATGTGCCAAAATTCATAAAACAAATCGCCACCGGTAATATAAAAGGCTCGGCACGTACTATCCTGCAAAGCAATATCATGGGTGCAGGCTGTAGTAAAGTGTGCCCCGTTGAAAAATTATGTGAAGGCGCCTGTGTATTTAACCTGATGGAGGAGGCACCCATACCGATTGCCAAATTACAACGCTACAGTACCGAAAAGGCCCTCCAACACCAATGGCCCTTATTTCAACGCAAAACGGCCACCGGGAAAAAGGTGGCGGTGGTAGGGGCTGGCCCGGCAGGGCTGAGTTGTGCGCATATGCTTAGCCGTGAGGGAGTGGATGTTACCATCTATGAGCGGGAGGGCCAGGCGGGAGGATTAATGACCTATGGCATTGCTGCCTATAAAGTTACCCCTCAATTTTGCCGCGAGGAAGTGGACTATATTCTTTCCATTGGGGGAATCGACATTCGCTACCACCAGGAGTTGGGTAAGGATATTTCTCTTGCAGCACTGCAACAACAATACGATGCCATCTACCTGGGAATTGGGGTAGGTTTAGCAAGGCAACTGGATATACCTGGCGAGCACCTTGAGGGTGTAGTGGATGCCCTTACGTTTATTCATACCATTCGCAACGCAGGTTTTGAAGCAGTACCGGTGGGTGACCGCGTAGCGGTGATTGGTATGGGGATGACTGCCATTGATGCAGCCACACAAGCCAGGCGATTGGGAGCTAAAGAAGTAACGATGGTGTATAGACGAACGGAGAAGGAAAAGCCCTGCACGCAGGTAGAACTGGATATTGCCCGTATTGACGGGTGTAAATTTATATGGCTGGCTGCGCCTAACAGGATCGTCGGCAGTGAAGGAAAAGTAACCGCCATGGAATGCCAGGTAATGCAATTGGGGCCACCAGACAGCAGCGGCCGGCAGTGGCCCCTGCCCACCAGTGAGTTGTTTACCATAGAAGTGGATATGGTTATTAAAGCAGCCGGGCAGGTTCCCTTTGAAGACCTGGTGCAGCGCATCCGCATTGAACATACCGCAGGGAAAATTAAACTGAACCATCTTTGTGAAACAAATATCGAAGGCGTTTTTGCCGGTGGCGACGCTGTTAACGGTGGTAAGGAAGTAGTGGACGCGGTACAGGCGGGTAAGGATGGTGCGGCCGGCATTCTTACCTTTCTACAATTGGCCTGACAATATAATCAACACTAATTTTACTGTTCCGGTAATGACTGCAGTCAGGGGATGAATAGCAGGTGAAAGGCGAACTAGGCCAGTTGATTAATAAGTGGATATCCGTTTGAGCTAGACTGCATTATTGGTTCGCAATGGTATTTCCACAATAATTTCGCAGCCTTCACCAGGAGATGAAATGATGTCAAATTTACCGGAAAAAAGTTCGGCCCTTCTCCTAATGTTAGACAATCCAATACCCGACTTAATTGCACCGGGATCAAAACCAACGCCATTGTCACTCACGCGCATCATCAAATTGTCGTTTTTTATCACCACATCCACCTCCACCAGGCTGCCCTTTGCGTACTTAAGAATATTGCGTAATTGTTCCTGTAATATCCTGTAAAGATTCAACTGGAGTTCCCTGTTTATCTTTATTCCCCTTGCTGCATCATCAAAAAATAAATCTATTTTATATTTGCCATCAGGGTTAAAAGAACCCAGCAATACCTGGAAAGCATCTTCAAGGGTAGTTTCTGTATAAAAAGCCGGTGCCAGCCGGTGCGACAGGTTACGAATTTCTTCCGTTGCCAGCGCAATGTATTTGCTCGATTGCTCATACCATTTGACTACCGATGGATTCAGGTCATTTTTTATCATGCCGAGGGTAATCTGGCTGGCAGCCAGTATCTGGCATACATTATCGTGCAATTCAGCGCCAATTTCATACCGTTCATCTTCCTGGGTTTTGATGATGGCGTTGGTGATCTTGGATTCTACCTGGTTTTTTTCAGTAATGTCCACCGCAATGGCCAGGCAGAAATTTTTTTGATCGAGTAGAATGGCGTTTACATACATCTCCACAACGACCACCTCCTTCGATTTTTTCAGGTGCCGGCTTCTGCCACTTAAAATAGCTGGTGAAGTGCCGTGTGTAGCAATCATTTCCCGGGCAGCTTCCCTGTCTTCACCGTGCAGTAAATCCAACAGCGTCATATTCAGCAACTCGTTTTCTGTATATCCATAATGAATTATGGCGGCCTTGTTTACCTTTATAAACCTAAGCGTTTGCGGCTCAAATACCCACATGGGCTGGGGGCTATGATGAAAGAGGTCGCCGTATCTTTTTTCGGAAGCTTCCAGTTCCTGCATTCTTTTTTTACGTTCTATACAGTACACGATGCTTTTGTAAAGAGAAGTAGCATTCAGGTCGTCCTTTAACAGGTAATCAGATATTCCCAGGGAGATGGATTGAATACTAAAATCTATATTGGCATGGCCGGTAAGCACGATAACAGGTTTGCCGGAAGCGATTGCCAGTATATCAGTAATCAATTGCTGACCGCTTTTATCCGGCAGGGTAAGGTCAAGCAATATAACATCAAATAAATTGTCCACTTTCAAAATAGCGGCAGCCTGTGTATAGTTTACCGCCTGGCTGATGGTTGGACTTGCCACCTGGTCGAGTAGGTATTCCTCCACCAGCGTGTAGTCGCCAGGGTTATCTTCAATAACTAAAATACGGTAAGGATGTAGATCTTTAATCATGCAGGTTTATTTGTGCGGTAATTTTTACCACGGAAATCCAGCAATTTTTAATAGTGGCCGCCACTTTTAGGAAATTGTTTACCTCTACCGGTTGGGTGATATAAAATTTTGCACAATTCCGGTACAACTTCAATATGTGTTGGTCGCTGGAGGAAGTGGTGCACAAGATAACAGGAATATGCTTTAATGCAGTGTCCGGCTTACAAAACATCAACACTTCGTGTCCGTTCTTTTTTGGCAGGGTTACATCCGTTAACAATAAATCCGGTAACTGGGCTAATGCGTATTTTCCAAACCGGGTTAAAAAATCCATGGCCTCCTTGCCATGGCTAACTACACTGATATTATTTGCAATTTTGCCATTGCCAAAAGCTTCCATGCTAATCAGGATATGGTCTTCGTTATCCTCTACCAATAATAGGTGCATGGGTTTCATGGTATAGTTAAAAGTGTAGGTTTGGAAGATGGTGTCGTAGATATTTGCAAGGTAGGGTCATCATTAGAAAAAATTTAGCAATGTTGCTGCAAACCGTATTATTCCAACTGCAAAGTTGTACTGCCGTTATTGGTAAATAAAGATGGTAAAATTAAGCTTTCAGTATCGTAAAATAAAATGTACTTCCTTTTCCATCTGCTGAATCCAGCCAGATGCGGTCTCCCAAATTATAAACAATTTTTTTATAAATGGCCAGTCCCATACCGGTACCGGGGTATTCATCCTTATGGTGTAGCCGCTGAAAAATAAGAAATATAAGGTCAAAATATTCGTCTTCAATGCCGATGGCATTGTCTTATACTGAAAATTTCCAATCAGCTGGCAGTTCTTCGCCGGCTGTTGCGAGTAGTTACCACAATTTTTTTATTGTAATAGTAGTTTATTACCTTGTAAATAATTAGTTTGGATATTATTGGGAGATACTGTGCTTGCAGCAATAACAATTGGCACCTTGTTGTTGCTTCTTTCCACCTGGTAATGATTTACACTTTATAAAAAACAATATGGCTAACATCACTTCCTCCTTCCTGGGTATTAAATCACCTAATCCTTACTGGCTGGCCAGCGCGCCGCCTACCGACAAACAATACAATGTGTTACGCGCATTCGAAGCGGGTT
>JBBQOJ010000099.1:0-7603 GCA_038330815.1 Chitinophagales bacterium
TGATGCCTATTTTAAAAAATATGCAGCGGATCAGGAGCAGGAATGCCTCGATAAAATCAGCCAGCTTATTGCTGGTATTTATTCAAAAATGGCCATAACCCCCGGTAAGTATAAGTGTATTGTTCAAAAGGGGATTAGTGCAGATATCTCCCTGATGGATTACTGCCGGGAAAACCCGGGCATTGATTGCATCTGCCTCAGCACCCGTGGTGCCGGTAAATTCAAAAAAATACTGGGCACCCATACCGGTAACCTCATTACAAAGGCGGGTGTTGCGGTATTGGCCATTCCAAAGAACTACCGGGCTGCCAATATCAGCCATGTTTTATACGCCACTGATTTCAAAAATTATACCCAGGAATTTGCTAAGGTGGTGCAATTTGCAAAACCCCTGAAAGCAATGGTGGAAATATTGCACATTACCTGGCCCAATGAAATAAGCCTGGAGAAATCAACGATGGAAGCCGTCTTTAAAAAGCAGTTTAAATATCCCCTGCAACTGCACATGGTTAAAGCCGATGCCAGTTTCTCGGTGGTTGAGCAATTGCAAAAACAAATCGCGTTATTAAAACCTTCCGTAGTTATTATGTTTACGGAACAGCGTAAAACTTTTTTTCAACGCTTATTCCTCTCCAGTAAATCTGAAGAACTGTCCTTTGAATCAAAGGTTCCCTTACTGGTATTTAATAAACACAACCAGGGGTAGTAAAGCGTTACGGCACGATGATGAGGGATTGGCTTATTGGTTGATAGTATCGGCTTTGCCGGGATCCGGTCCCAATTGGGAGTCGCTATTTAAAAGGAAAGTCTTCTCCCTATTGCCAATAACAATTTTGTGGCGTGAAATTATTGCCTGTTAATAAGCGAACTTCAATTACGGCAAAAAAATAGGGTAACAAGCATTAAACACTAAAAAAATGTCAATAAAAAAGATATTGGTTCCAACAGATTTTTCGGCCACTGCCCTGGAAGCCGCCCGGTATGCTGCAAGCATTGCGCAAATAAATGGTGCCACCATTTATTTAGTGCATGTTATACCTCCAGTTACAGATGCCATCCGGCAGCCTTACCCCCTGCATGATAAACTGGAAGCCACGATCGCTACCAGCCGGTTAAAGGAACTGGATGCGCAGGAAATAACGATTCGCCAATTATTTCCCGCCGTGGTATTCAAAACGGAACTCCTGAAAGGCACGGTTATACATTCCATTGCAGCCTATGTTGACAGCGAGCATATCGACCTGGTGGTGATGGGCACTACCGGTGCAAGTGGGATCAAAGAAGTGTTCATCGGCAGTATCGCGGCGGGTACCATTGAAAAAGCAACCATACCTGTACTCACTATCCCAGCTACTTTTACGGGAGGGCCCCCTTCCACCCTGTTACTTGCGACTAATAATTTTGAAGAAAATCAGCAGTTGCTTAATCCCCTGGTACATTTGGCTGAGTGTTTTAATGCCGGTATCCGGGTGGCTGTTTTTATTGATACAGATGAAGCACATGCTACCGATTACCTCCAATACAGCCGCCAGCTGGATCATTACATGAATTACCTTGCTACTAGTTTTCCTGCTGTATCGTTTAGCAAGGACCTGCTGGAGGGAAGCAAATTTGAAGATACTATCACCGGGTACTGTACCGAACATGCCATCGATATGATGGTGATGATTAGTTATCCTAAAAGTTTTTTAGAAAGAATACTTAGGCGAAGCCATACAAAAAAGATGGCTTTTCATACCACTATTCCCTTATTGGCCTTACCGGCAAGGGATGAAGGCCAGACAAATAATTATTAATTGATAATTCAATGTTAGCAATGGTGAGCCAGGCAGGCGTAGTGCAATGGGCTTTATGGATTTGCCGTACAGGCAGTTAAGGTAAAGCGCCCATTTGACTTCCGTGGGTGCGAAACAGACGCTTTCTTTCACTACAAACTTCCATATCGAAGAATTTTCCTCTGCCTTACGCCTAACATGGTATTCTTGCACTCATTCAAAAAAATGCTTATGTCATCCATCTTATTGTATATCACCGGTTTCCTTGCCTGTTCCGGTTTAATAATTTTCAGCGGCTCACGGCTTTCTAAATATGGAGATATTATTGCAGAACTTTCTGGTATGGGGAAGGCCTGGTTTGGCCTGATATTCATGGCTGCCGTTACTTCCCTGCCGGAGTTATTTACTGGCATTGGATCAGTAGTGATGATTGACTCCCCGGATATTGCCGTGGGTGATATTATGGGCAGCTGTGTGTTTAACCTGCTGATCCTGGCGGTGTTGGATTACTTTATTCCTGGTAAACCGCTTGCCTCTGTAGTTACCAAAAGCCATGTACTTGCCGGATTCATCGGCATATTCCTAATGTCTTTCACAGTGATATCGATCATTTACAGCCACCTTTTCCCCGTAATTGGCTGGTTTAGCAGCTCTTCTCTCTTGCTGATTATTTTATATGTAATGGCGATGCAGGTAATATTTAAAAATGAGCAGCGATTAACGACGGCTATTGTTGGACAACCGCATTCAGTAATTAAACCTGCGCACCAGCAAGTTACCATGCAACAGGCTACCAGGCGGTATGTTTTTTTCGCTTTGCTGGTGATTGCGGGTGCGATAAGCTTGCCATTTTTTGCTGATCACCTGGCCAATGAAGCCGGGCTGAGCAAATCATTTGTAGGCACTTTACTGGTAGCAGCTTCTACATCCTTACCGGAACTGGTAGTATCTATCGCGGCGGTAAGAATTAGCAGTGTAGACATCGCTGTAGGCAACCTGTTGGGCAGCAATATTTTCAATATGCTGATTTTATCCCTGGATGACCTGATGTATCGAAAGGGGCCGTTATTGCAGGCCATCAACCCCAATCACGCACTTAGTGGACTGGTAACTTTGCTGATGACGGCGGTAGTTGGTATCAGCATAATTTATGGCAATGCTACCAAGCGATATGTATTGGGCATAGATGCGATCCTGTTGATTGTATTGTATGCCCTGCTTATCATCGCCCTCTATGTCATGGGTTAAGGCGCAGTCTGCTGCAGCGCTTTCGGTCGTTGGTTTATGCGCAACGCATTTACGGGCACTATATATTTTTTTTACAACTGTTACGGCTGCTTCGTACGCTTGAATTTCAAGCGATGATAATTTTTTCTTGTCCTATTTTAATACCTTTTTCATTGCACTAATTTCACTTTTCAACTGGTTGATGAGTTGCTGTTGTTCTTCTAACCTGCTGTTTATGGCTTTGTTTTGCTCACTGAGTTCCTGGGCAGCTATTACCAGTGACACTACAAACGCTGCATAACTCAGGCTATCAGCGTCCTTATCATCTACGGGTGGCAGTTGCATGGAAGCCCGTAGTATTGGCATTATCGCCAATGGCCATCGATTGGTTATTGGAGTAAGTAGCGGCACCGGATCTAACAGCGATGCCTTGGTAAGAATTGTCATGGCTATCATAAGCGATGGCAACGGTTTCATCGTCAAAACCGCTTAGTGGCAGGTATCTATATAAACATTCCAGGAGGGATCCCATTGGTCCGGGCATGGATCAAATGGTGTTTTTCCCGATAAGGCAGCAATCAAATTTCGGGGAGCATAATTTTTCTGCTTGTATTTTCTTTCGAGGCAGGAATAATGAATACTTTCATTCCTGATCACTTCAATCTTGGTTTCTTTTTCTGTTTCAGGATCCGTTCGGATAGCAATGCCCGTATTAATTGCCCTGGGCCGTTTCGGCATAATTCTAAAAATGCCCTCCGTTGATTTTCGAAGTTCGCCACAGCTATCCGCTTTCAAAAAAGCGAGGTAGTTTTCATCAAATTCAACACCGGTGCCGGCTGCCTTGTCAATCATCCAACGAAAAGCGGTATCACTTAAACCGCAATCAGCGTAGCCGCCGCCTACATTACTGTGTACACCCGGGAACCATACCTGTTCGCACACCTGCGGATCGGGCCCCTGCAAGGCATTCTTGCTTATTTCCCAAAGGGCGGGTTCAAATACCTTTCTTTTTTCATCAATGGCCAGCGCATGATAGGCATATTTTACCTGGCTGCCCAGCTTTACATCATGAAATTCATGTTTCTTATTTAACCATTGTAACCACACCAGGGGAATACCGAGGGAGCCTACCGTATCCCAAACACCCATGAACTTTATTTTGGTTTCACACTCATCAATACTATAGGATTGTTTAAATGAACGCATGAGATCGCTGTCGGGATGGGTAAGGCGGGTACGATCGCGGTAGAGGTGATAGGCCTCTTTTACCAGGTGCAAAAACTCCGGCTTCATGATGCCGCAATTGCGAATCAATCCGGCCAGGCTTCTAACGGTATAGGCACCACGACTAAACCCAAAGAGGTACAATTCATCGCCTGGTTGGTAGCACCACATTAAAAATTTGTAAGCATCCTGGATACTGGTGTCAATACCCATTCCCATACCACCCCCTAAAAATTGGTCGCGGATGGAAAACCCGGTTCCCACCCCCTTGCCATAATACTTCACCTGTTTGGCCGAACAGGAATGAATATTTACCGCTTCATATAATTTTTGCACATTGGTTTTTACAATACAGCCCCGGTCTCTATTACCAGGTTTGTTCCAGGTGCCATCGCAGCAAACTATGATTCTTTTTGGGGGCATAAATTACTCCGGGGGGTTAAACCGAAAGTTAATCAAATATCAACAGATAACAAATAATCATTATAAATAAGTGGTAAAAGTTACTGACGCATCCTTGTACTTCCCGGATAGGCGTTGCCGTTATAATAAGTGCTTAAACTAGGTGTAGGATGGATGCATACCAAAATGCACAACCGGCTTTTTATCAGTGACTGGTGTGCTAATAGGATGTCCATAAGCATACGAGTGGTAGGAAGGGCTTGCCTGGCAAAGGTTACCCTTCCGCCAACATCTTCACTTTTTCGAGGGCCAGTGGAAAATTTTTCTTAAAGAAGGCGGCTTCTTTTTCCGTAACATCTACTTCAACGGAAAGTGTTACCCGGTCTCCCTGTGCGGTAAGCTGGTAATTTTCCTGTGCCCCGACCCATTCCCTGGCAGCCTCATCGGGTGGTATTTCAATACCCCCTTTTACAAAACCAACATGATGAAATGATATGAATTCATTAGGAATCATTCGGGCGATTGTGCTGTACATGCCTTCGCCGGAGGCGGCCAAAAAACGTACGGTACTGCCTTCCTTCCAGTCGGATTCGGCATAAGACCCGGGCTGAACACACTGATCCAGGAGCGATAGGTATCATCCTCACATAAAATACTGCAGATGTTTTTGCTGGATGCACGGATGTCGACAGAAAAGATTAACCTGGACATGTTGTTATTTTTATAAATTAAACAATAACGTGCACCTTCTTTCTACCAACAAAGCCATTAATAACACCCTCCTAAGTTACTTCTCATCCGGCTGGTGTAGGGGGGTATTTAAATAATCCAATCCATTATCTCCATTTATAGGCTTTCTCTTTTTTGGGCTGGTAAAACTTTTTCACCAGCAATAATCCTGCAATAAATCCGCCAATATGTGCCCCATAAGCAATACCGCTTGCCTCGCTGCCGCCAAGGTAGCCCGTACCATTGGCTACCTGCAAAAAAATCCAAAGGCCCAATACAATAAAGGCCGGTACCCGCAGAAACAGGAATATAACGAACACGGTTACCCGGCGCGTAGGAAAAAGCAGGAGGTAGCCGCCCATCACACCAGAAATTGCGCCGGATGCTCCCAGGCTGGGAATGAGATGACTTTGACCAAACAGGTAATCGGATACGACGTGGGTAAGTGAGGCAATGACACCACAAAGCAGGTAAAAGAAAAAGAAGCGAAGATGGCCCATACGGTCTTCCAGGTTATCGCCAAAAATCCATAGGTACAACAGGTTACCCCCCAGGTGCGCAAAACCGCCATGCATAAACATGGAGGTAAACAGGGTTAACCAAACGGGAATGGGAGTGATACCCAGGCCCGGAATCTCCACGGCATTACCACTAATAGGGTCGCTTACCATTATGGGGTCAGTTACGATATCCTGTCCGGTTAATATTTCCGCGGGCACCGTGGCGAAGCTGTAGGTAAAGCCAAGATCGCCGCCCATGCCCTGGTAATAAAAGAACACAAATATATTGATGGCAATAAAAATATAATTCACATAAGGGGTCCTGGTTTGGTCAGAATCATCGTCACTGATTGGAAGCATATTAAAAGTTTAATACTACAAGTTAAGAAGTTTGGGAAAATCACGGCGCAACGCCAGGGGATGAATTTCAATAATTGCACCATCATTTTTATTACCATATTTCAACATGAATGAAGGGAGGGTTTTACCACAAAATATAGGTTGGGTAGTTTTATCTACTACCTGCGTGTTATTTTAAATGAGCGGGAAAAAAGTCTACATTCAATTGCCTTACTTCATTTAAAATTATTAAATGCTTTATCAGTACCGGACGCCTTGGTACTGGCAACAATAAATCAACAGTATTTTTTTGACCATAACGCCCTGAAAGATTACGGATAGTAAATTTCGACCTGGTACCTGTCCACATTGGCGTTCTATTTGCTTTATATTAATTCCTTCCGTTTGCTTTCTCCTGTAGCAGGTGGAGGAACATCAACACATAACTTAAAACAGCATGCTGATGAAAGCATATTTTTTTCGCCATATCCTTTCCTTCTTCCTCCTGATCTGTTTTTCTATACCCCGTGCAGCTTGCGAAACCGGCGGCAAACCTGCTTTTGGAGAAGGGGAGGTAACAGATACCATGATCATTGGTAGTATGCCTGTATTGCCCGACACTATTAGTTTTGCCGGTGAGACCGTTCCCCTTCATAAAAGGCAGATTAGAGAACAACTTGACCGGGAATTTTTATACATCCATAGCCAGACCGGTACTTTATCTTACATCATTAAACTGGCTAATCGTTGGTTCCCGGTTATTGAGGCGATATTGACGGAGCAGGGAATTCCAGCAGATTTTAAGTATTTATGTATTGCTGAAAGTAACCTGCAAAACCTTATATCCAAGTCTTTTGCAGTAGGGTTTTGGCAATTTATGCCTCGCACTGCACCGGGATACAACCTGGAAATCAGTAATACCGTGGATGAAAGGTACCATGTGTCCAAATCCACCGTAGCAGCCTGCAAATATTTACATCAGGCTTATAAAAAATTCGGGTCCTGGACAGCGGCCGCGGCTTCTTACAATTGCGGGCAGGGTGCATATCATGCTGCAACGGTATTTCAGCAAACGAGTAATTATTACGATCTCGACATCCGGGACGAGACCAACAAATATATTTTTCGTATTGTAAGTTTTAAACAGTTGTTGGAGCACCAGGCAAACTATGGGTTTACGATTCCAGATACAGCGCTTTATCCACCCATTGTTACACGAGTGGTACAGGTAAAAACCCGGATACCCAACCTTGCAAGTTTTGCCATAAAAAATAGCATCACTTTTAAGGAATTAAAAATGCTGAACCCCTGGTTAAGAAAACACAGTTTGGAAGTAAAACCGGGCAAAACATACCACATTTTATTGCCTGTTTCAGAATGAGAAAGCCAGATTATAGCAATTACCCT